>JBOGMW010000120.1:0-18715 GCA_050746805.1 Candidatus Acidiferrales bacterium
CATACATTCCCGTTTGTAAATTGCGAAACACCACGCGGGCCGATTGGGCATCAGCCGAAGGCCACAAACTCAAAATAGGGCCGGGAAATTGCAGCGGCTCGCCGACCGCAGTCGCCTGGCGATCGGCGATCTGATACAGCTGGATACGGTCAGGTTCCGTCCAGTCGCCCGGCCCGGTAACCAACACCTGCCACGAATGACCGCATGCGGAGTTGAGCGATGCAATGTCGCTCCCCCAATCGAAGAAAGTTGCCGACGCTTGCGCCGACCCGGTGAAGAGCAACGCTTGTCCGTTCAGCCCCGCCAATATCCAGCGCGATGCACTACCTCCGCTTGCTGCCGGTGGGAACGCGGCCGAATAGAACGGCGGATAGTGCGTGATAATTCCGGCGGAAAGCGCGACGGCGCCGGTGAAATAGTTGCGCGACGGATCATAGGCCCAGTTGACCGTGCCGGCGGGCCATTGCTGGCCAACGTTTGAAGAGCAATTCAGCGAGAAACCGGGATTCCAAGTGCCATCGCAGTGGACGGCGGCGACCCACGCGGTTACATGGGTGGGATCCGTAAGCGCAAGGCGGCCGCGCGCGTCGCGACTGGTGTACAGGCGCGAAAACTGCTGATCGACTTCCAGGATTTGGGATGCGCCGCTGAACTCGTACGCGGAAAGGCGGTCCGGCTCGAGGATGTACCAAAGCGTGTGGCTGGAGTCCGGCGATCCCTCGGCAAAATCGAGAATGGGCTCGGTCTGCTGCCAGACGACTTTTTGCCGCAGCTCAGGCACCGGGCCGGGAGATCCGGGGACCGGTTGCGTCGCAGCCACCGGGGCAACAACGATTTGCTTCGAGCCCCCGAGGGCAATCTGCGCCACGAGCAAGTAGCCGTTGACGTTGTGCGATATCGCGATTTGCACCTGCGCGTCGACAGGAGCGGGAGCGGCGGAGCCAAGCGCATTCTGAAACAGTCGCCCACCCTGAATGCTGATCTCGGATTCGATACTGTGACGCAGCCAGGAGAGGTCGATCGGAGCGCCGAAAGACACGTCGGTGACGCTGGTGATCGTCATGGTGTGAGCGGTGGTGACGGTGGAGGCAATTTTTTCGGCGAGAGAATTGGCGGCATCGGTCCATGGAACGGGCGCCGTGGACGGGAATTGAGCACGGGTAAATCCCGCGCTCAGCGCGATGCAGGAGACGAGCAGAATCGCGCGCAAAAAAACGGAGAAAGTTCGGAGGGAATGCCTCATCGCTTCGGCCGGCGCGATGAAAACACCGGACTTTTGCGATGATAGCACACGGAAAATCCGCGGCTGCGACGATCGCTCGGCGTGTTTCCTGATTGTGAGGGGGCCGCCGGCGGGGCGGCTTCGCCCCGCGTCCGGTTGGGGCACAGCCTCGCCGCGGCGGAGGCGAAGCAGTTCCCACGAGGCGCGAGACGAAGCCGCCAGCAAGGGTTTTTGCCGGCGCTTATCCCAGAGCCGGCCCGCGCTCTTTCTTTCCCCGCCCGGTTCGGAAAGAGGCGCGGCGGCTCGGGAATTCTTTCGGTTTCGCGAAGTAAGCGAAACCATGAAATCTAGTTCCTGCCGGAAGCGCTAGCGCCGCTCGTGGGACGCGGCATCGCGACCCGGCAGCAGGCGCATCAAGCCGTTGAGGCCATACCATTCGAGCGCGAGCGCCACCCCCAGCGAGGCGAGGATCGCTCCGGTTATTTCCGTGAATGCAATGAATCCGTTCATAGCCGCCCTCCGGCAAAACGGCCCGCCTACGCTGGGGGAAGGCTGGGCGAAAACGCTTCGTTGATCCAGCGCTTTCAATGCAGGGACTAATTGCACGAGCTGGGCCCTTTTGATGCGGCGGTAAAGACGGCACTTAGTGGGCGCACAGCAAGTCCTTCCTGTGGGCGCCCGAACACGCCGTGGAAAATAGCCCTCGCAAGCAGCGGTCTGGTAAGATTCGCGCAGAGGATCACATGGCGCAGCCGCAGCCGCAGCACCAACGAGGTCCGGGCCTTCAGATCGGGCATATTTTCGGCATTCCAATCTACGTGCATTCAGGCTGGCTGATTATCTTCGCGCTGATCACGCTGATGCTTGGCCTGCAGTTCACCGCCCAGCACCCCCACTGGTCGCCCGCGGAACGCTGGGCGCTCGGCATCGCAACCAGCCTCCTGTTTTTCGCGTCGGTGATTTTCCACGAAGTGAGCCATAGCGTGGTGGCCCTGCATTACAAGCTGCCGGTGAAATCGATCACGTTGTTTGTGTTCGGCGGGCTATCGGCCATTGAGAAAGAGCCGCCAACTCCGCTGCAAGAATTCAACATGGCCATCGCCGGACCGCTTTCCAGTCTGTTTTTGGCAGGCGTGTTTTTCGTGATCTGGCGCTACGCGCACGCCCCCGAGTTTGTGGCGGCGATGGCTTATTGGCTTTTCGCGATCAACCTCCTGCTGGCCATCTTTAACCTGGTGCCGGGATTTCCACTGGATGGCGGACGCGTGCTGCGCGGAATCGTATGGGGAATAACCAAGGATTATCGAAAGGCGTCGCGGATTGCGTCGACTTCCGGACGATTCTTCGCCTATCTGATGATCTTCGTCGGCATCTGGCAGGCGCTGGAGGGCAGGTGGGTTGACGGGCTGTGGCTGGCGTTCATCGGATGGTTTCTGCTGGAGGCGGCCAAAGAGTCGTACGTACAGGTCGCCCTGCGAGATACGCTAGCGGGCGTGCGTACTGGCGACGTGATGCTGCGAGACGTTCCCACGGTGGCGCGGAACATGTCCATCGATGAGTACATTCATCAGGTGCTGCGAACCGGAAGGCGCGCGCACATCGTGATTGGCGGCGACCACCCTTCGGGACTGATCACGTTGCAGTCGGCCCGCCACGTGGCGCGCGAGGAGTGGCCCAACACATCGGTGCAGGCGGTGATGGTACCAATCGAGAAAGTGCAAACGGCCGTGCCCGACGAGCCAGTGCTGGAGGTCTTGCAGCGCATGCAAACGGCCGACATCAATCAGATGCCAGTGATTTCAGACGGACACATTCAGGGCATGATTGGCCGAGACACAATCTTGCAGGTCTTGCAAACGCGATTGCATGCCGAGCAACACTCGTAGATGAGGCGCGGCGGCGGCTACTTCCCCAAAATTACGTGTGTGACGCTGACGTGCGGCGTGGTGCTTGTGGTCGCGGTTCTGGCGGCACAACATGGAAAGCATCCCACTGCCAAGCGCCGACCGGCGCCGCGCGCTCGTCAGCTTGCCAAGAAAGCGGTTCCCGCCGCCCCGGACCTCTTCAGCACGGCAATTCGCGCAAATAACGTGGGCTTGGCGCTGATGGACCGGCACGACTTCACGCAAGCGCTCGGTCGATTTCAGACTGCGTGCGTGATGAATCCAGCGTCCGATACAGGCTGCCTGAACATGGGCATCGCGCTGCTCTACATGGGGCGGCTTCAGGACGCAGCGAACACTTTGCAGAAATCCGTGCAGCGCGATCCGCAAAATGCGCGCGCCTGGTTCAACCTTGGGCTTGTGGAACGCGCTGCCGGTAACGACGGCGTGGCCGTGAACGACTTCGAGAAGGTCGCATCGATAGACTCCAATGACGCCGCGACGCAGTATCTCATCGGGTCGTTCTACTTGAAGGCGCAGAAATTTCCGCAAGCGATCTCGTCGTTCCGCAAGGCGCTGGACCTCAACCCGTTCAATTTACCCTCTGAATTCGGCATAGCGCAGGCCGAGGGGCACACAGGCGACATCAACGGCGCACTCGAACATTTGAATCGAGCTGATCATTTGACCGAAACAGGTCTCGGCAGATCAGCCAGCTCCGCTTACGGCGAGCAGGGAAAATATTCACTGGCGCAGGAGATGCTCGCTCCCATCCAGCCGGCTCCAGCGGCAATTCCCATTCACTTCGTCAATATCACCCAAGCTTCGGGGCTGCCATGGCGTACACCGAGTGCAAGGGCTCCGTCGCGCGAGCGTTCGGCGCACGGTACGCACGGGCGCGCAGAAGCGCTGGCGAAATTCCTCGGCAGCGGCGCATGCGTGTTCGATTACAACAATGACGGCTTGCCGGATATTTTCCTCGCCGACGCGGACGGCAAGGGCCAGCCGGCGCTCTATCGCAACGTCGGACACGGCCGTTTCGTGGACGCGACGAAGTCCGCCGGGCTTGCATTTCGCGGCGAAGCGCTTGGCTGCACGACCGGCGATTACGACAATGACGGCTACGTCGATCTGGCTGTGAGCCTCGCGGATGGCATCCAGCTATTTCACAACGACGGCGACGGCACATTCACCGATGTGACTGAATCCGCCGGACTGGGCGCGGGAGGCCTGACGCTGGGCCTCTCGTTCGTCGATTACAACAGCGACGGCGATCTCGACCTCTACGCTGCGCGTTTCGATCCATTCTCTCTCGGAGACAAGTCACAGCCGTTTGCGTTTCCGGCCGATGCCGCTGCTCCGGGAAATATCATCTGGCGCGGCAGCGAGAGCCACGTTTTCACCGAGGCGACAAAAGTTACTGGGATTGGCGGTAAGACGCCCTCGGTAGGCGCGCTCGCATGCGATATCACCAACAGCGGTGCGGAGGACTTCGTGGTCACCGGATGGGCGAAGTCGCCCACCATTTACGTGAATCAGCGTGAAGGCCCGTTTCTCGCCGTCACCCCGTGGGCCAGCCAGATGCCAGGGCCAACCGCTGGCGCGGTTGCGCTCGATTTTGACCACGACGGCTGGATGGATTTGGCCTTCACGCATTGGTCGTCCCCAGGACTCAGCCTGTGGCGCAATATCGGTGGGAAATCTTTCCAGCGCTTGCAATTGCCCGGCCCTCTGTGGATGCGCGGCTGGGGCTTGGCCGCAGTTGACTACGACCACGACGGTTGGGTCGATTTGGTGGCCGTCGGCGAGACCTTCTCCAATGCCGGCCGCATTATTCTGCTTCGCAACCTGGGCGGCGATGGCCACGGCGGCTTCGCCGGATTTCGCGATATGACGCACGAAACCGGCCTTGACAAGATCGCGCTGCACAATCCTCGCAGCGTCATCGCCTTCGATGCCGAGGGCGACGGCTCGACCGACCTGCTCATCACTCAAAATGGCTTTCCGCCACTGCTGCTGAAAGCGGTCGGAAGCAACAAGAACAATTCGCTTCAGTTGGCGCTTACTGGAACGCATGATAATCGCAGCGGGATTGGCGCCACGGTCAGAATCTACTCGGGCGCTCAACGCCAGACCCTCCAAACGAGCGGCGGCTCAGGGTACCTCGGCCAGGGCCCGTCGGAAATCACCGCCGGGGTGGGCCAGGATCGCGGCGCGGACGTGGTGCGTGTTCTCTGGCCCAGCGGTATTTTGCAGGACGATATCGACGTGCTCGGCGGCAAGCTCCGCGCCATCACCCAGTCCAGCCGAGGCCCTCGCGTCCGATAGCCAGCAGCGGGACGTGAAAGGTACAATTGTTCAAAGGCGTTGTAGGCTCAGCTCCTACGGCCTGAAAGTTGGTGAGCGTCCAACTGACTACGGCAATTAGGCCAGCGTACTCTGGGGAATTCGATCGCTCTCTATCCTGCTGACAACGGTGCAGATGTGGCGCTCGTCTGGGATAGTACTAGCCGATACTACTGCGGCACCCGGCTTGCCTGTAGCCTCGCAAGCGTGATAATTTCACCATTGTTTTGGTCTCTGTAGCTCAGCCGCACCTATGTCTTCGTTCCCGGTCAAAAATTCGAACTCGCTGGCGGCTGCGCGCCGAAACGGCAAACCAGCTGCGACTCCCGAGCCAGTCTTCTGGCGCGTTGAAGGCAGTCTGCTGGACTTAACCGCCGTTGGCCCAGTCGCCTTTTTCGCATGGAACGCGCAAAGTTTCCTCGAACGCTGGGCGCGCCGCGGGTCGATGGGCATACTCGCGATCGCCCGGCCCTTCCTCTATTGCACCCATCGCGTAATGGCCACGCGCCTGATGCACACCGTGCTGCGAGGCGAAAGCCGCGACCGCATGGACCTGCTCGGGGAAGAGTTTTTTCAGTACCATCTGCGCCCACGCCTAAAGGCTGCCGGCGTGGCCAAGCTCGCCGAAGCGCTTGATGCCGGAGAAAATGTGGTGCTCGTCAGCCAGTCACTAGAGCACACCATGCGTCCGCTGGCGAATTATCTGGGCGTTCGCAAGATCGTCTGCAACCGCCTGGAATTTCGCAACGGACTGGCAACCGGGCGCCTGGTCAGCCCGGTCATTCGTCCTCGCGGCGTATTCGCCAAGCTGCGGAGCAACCGAGCGGATGGACGCATCTCGACGCAGCGGCTGGTGCACGATCTAGGATTCGACAAACACCCGGATTGGCTGGGCCCGGCTATTCGTTCCGCCGAACGCCCCGCTCCCAACCCGCGCGTGCCGGTGGTGCGCTTCGACGAGCGCGAAAAAACCGGCCCGCTCTCGGTTCGCGCAGCCCTGCGCGGAAAACACATCCTTTTGCTTGGCGCCACTGGCTTTATCGGCAAGGTGTGGCTCGCCAACTTGCTTCAAGACGTGCCGGACGTTGGGCGCGTGACGTTGCTGATTCGTAGCCATCGCTCGGCCAGTGCACTGGAACGCTTCGAACGCATCGTCCGAGAATCACCGGTGTTCGATCCGCTGGCGGAAAAGCACGGCGAAGGCCTGGCGGATTTTCTGCGCGCGCGCGTCGATGTAGTCTCCGGCGACGCCACCAAAGAATGCCTCGGGCTGGATGCCGATACGGTGCGGCGGCTGGCGCGCTCCGTGGACGTGATCGTAAATAGTGCGGGGCTGACCGATTTCAATCCCGATTTGCGCGATGCGCTGTCATCCAACGTCGATGCCATCGCCCATCTGCTGAATTTCCTGCGCGCGTGCAATCATGCCGCGCTGCTGCATCTTTCCACTTGCTACGTGGTGGGCCAGCAGGATGGACGCATCCTCGAATCTCTTCCACGCAACTATTGCCCGCGCGAGGTCGTAGGCTTCGATGCGGAAAAGGAGCGTCTCTATCTTGAAGAGCTGGTTCGCCAAACCGAAGCGCGCGCCGAATCCGCCGAAGGCAAGGAAGAAATCCGCCGCGAAGCTCTGGAACGCGAGCACATCGTCAAGAATCTCGAAGGCCCGGCGCTCGATATCCAATTGCGCAAGAATCGCGTGCGATGGCTTCGTCGCGCGCTGGTGGAAGTGGGTACGCACCGCGCCAACGAGCTAGGCTGGCCGAACACGTACACGCTTACGAAGAGCATTTCCGAATCGCTGATCCGCAATTACCTGGACTCGAACCCCGGCGCGGCCATCGCCGTGGTGCGGCCTTCGATTGTGGAATCTTCGGTGCGCCAGCCGTTCGAGGGTTGGAACGAAGGCGTGAACACCTCCGCATCGCTTTCCTACCTGCTAGGCACTTTTTTCCGCCAGTTGCCCACCAATAAGAGCAAGTGCCTCGACCTGATTCCGGTTGATTTGGTGACGCGCGGGATGACCTTGATTAGCGCCGCGCTCGTCGAGCGCCGCCACCAGCGGATTTATCAGCTGGCGACGTCCGCGGTGAATCCGTGCGACATGCGCCGCTCGATCGAACTCACCGGACTTGGCCATCGCAAGTTCTATCGCGCGCAAAACGGCCTGCACCATCGCCTGCGCCTGAAATTCGACGCCATTCCCGTTTCAAAAGCCCGCTACGAAAAGCTCTCCGCGCCGGCACAGAAGATGATCGTACAGATCATCAACCGCAGCCTGGAGCCGATTCCCTTCCTGCGCTCGCCGCTGGTGCGCCAGGAACGCGAACTCGAAAAGGTGATCAAGCTGGTCTCGCTCTTCGAGCCGTTTATCCTGCACAACAATCACGTATTCGAGGCCGCCAACATCGAGCGCTTGGACGCCGCGCTGCCGCCGGAAGAGCGCGACACTTTCGGCTACGATGCGCGTTCGGTGGACTGGTGGGATTACTGGATCAACGTGCACATTCCGGCCTTGCGCAAGTGGTGCTATCCTCTGATCGAGGGTCGCGCACCGGAGACGCAAGCGCGACGCGACGTGCGGCTCGCGCCATGCGCCGCAACCAGCGCCGCGGGCTCCGCAAACTCCGCTCCGGCAGTAGCGCCCTGATTTCCGGCAAAGAATCGAACACTGTGGCTATCTTCCTCACCGGTTGCACCGGATATATCGGCGCGCATGTGGCCGCCAACCTGCTTGCGGATTCGTCCGCGGAACTGAACTTGCTGGTGCGCGCTGCTGAAGCTCAGGAAGCCAATCAGCGCCTCTGGCGCGCGTTCCAATTGCACATGGAATTTGGGCGCTTCGAGGAATATCTGCGCTCGCGAATCCACGTGTATCGCGGCGACATCACAAACCAGCGGTTCGGCCTGGACGAAACCTCGTACCGCGAACTGGTGCGGTCCACCGATTCGGTGATTCACTGCGCCGCTTCGCTCAATCGCAAATCGGAAAAAAGCTGCCTCAACGTGAATCTGCGCGGCACGCTGGAAGTGATCCAGTTGGCCATGCGCGCGCGCGACGAGCACGGTCTGCGGCGTTTTAGCCACGTAAGCACCGTGGCCGTGGCCGGCCAGCGCGCCAACGAAGTGGTCGAGGAGGATTCCTCGATCGACTGGAGCCGTTCGGATTACGATCCCTACGCGCGCACCAAAAAATTCTGCGAGCACATGGTGCGGCAACTGCTCCCAGACGTGCAGCGCACCATATTTCGGCCCAGCATCGTGCTGGGCGATAGCCGCCGTGCGGAAACCAATCAATTCGAAATGGTCCGAGCGTTCGTGTTTCTTGCGGGACTTCCGGCGCTTCCGTTTCAGCCCAACGCGCGCCTGGATATCATCCCGGTAGATTATGTCGCCGGCGCCATTTCCATGCTGCACATGAAGGACAATCCGGCGCACGAGATTTATCATCTTTCCTCGGGCACGGATTCGGAGACGTTCGTGCAGTTGACCGACGCGCTGTCGAAATCGCAGGGCAAGCGCGGACCCGTATTCGCGCCGAGCCTGGAAGGCACGTCCGAAAAAGTGATTCGCGCGCTCGCGGGGCGGGCGGGCAAAATTGGAGGGCTGGCCACGCTGTTGAAAGTGTTTCTGCCGTATCTGGTGTGGAACACGGTCTTCGACAATCGCCGCGTGGTCGCGGAAATGGGCCGCAAGCCGGCGCCGTTCTCGGAATATTGCTATCCGCTGATGCGCTACGCGCGCGCCAACAATTTCAATTACAACTATCGCGAGTGGGGTGCGTCTGACGGAGGGACTTCGGCGGCTACGGCCGTCAGCTCCGCTCGGGAATCGCGACCATGATGGATATGGATTCGGTGATCGAGGTCTGGGTCAGCGGCCTAATCGAACTGAATAAAATCGAATGGATGCTCGGCGCCGGTGAAGCCTGGAAGCCCGGACAGAAGCTGAAGCTGCTTTTCGCCGGATACAACGGCACGCGTAACACCGGTTCGGACGTTCGCGTGGAGGAAATCACCCGCCAGGTCCGCGGGATTTTAGGCGCGGACAACGTCGAATTCACCGTCATGTCCCAGGATTTCGGCCTGACGAGCGGCTACTTCGGCGGCGCGCATCAAGTGCACCTGCCGGACGTGTTTCCGCCCTTCTTGCATTCCGAGGTGCGCAAGCATCACGGCGTGATCGCATGCGAAGGCTCGATGTTCAAAAGCAAGTTCGCCAGCGCGCTCACGGCGATGATGATCGGCGCGCTGGGAATTGCCTCGGCGCAAAATAAATTGAGCGTGGCGTACGGCGGCGAGGCCGGCGCGATGGACCCGCTGCTGCAAAAAATGTGCCGTCGCTTTTGCCGCGAGTCATTGGTGATCACCCGCAATCCTGAATCGCAGGACGTGCTTGGGAAGCTGGGAATTTCCACCGAACTCGGCGCCGATACCGCCTGGACGTTTGAGCCTCTCGGAGCGGAATTCGGGCGCAAGGCGCTGCTCGATGCGGGATGGGACGGCTCAACACCCGTGCTCGCCGTTTGCGCCATCAATCCCTTCTGGTGGCCGGTGAAGCCCTCGCTCGGAAAGTGGTTTTTGCATTCGGTGGCCGGCGCCTACAAGAAAAGCTACTACCGCACGATCTACTTTCATCGCTCCGGCCGGGAAGTGGACGCCGCTTACGAAAAATACCTCACCGCCGTGGCCGAAGGCGTGGCGCAATATCGCCGCGATCGCTCCGTATTTCCGGTAATGATCGCCATGGAGAAGCTCGACCGCGATGCCTGCGAACGCGTCGCGGCGAAAATCGGCGGGGCGCCGGTTCTGGCTTCCGATCGATTCAACATGTACGAACTGGTCAGCATTCTGCGCGCCTGCGATCGGGTGCTCTCGTCGCGCTTTCACGCCATTGTTACGTCCATGCCCGCGGGTGTGCCTTCCGCCGGCGTCACTATGGATGAGCGCATCCGCAACCTGATGCGTCAGCGCGGCCACGAGCACCTATTGATGAACGTCGATGAGCCTGAGCTTGCGGATAAAATCGTTGCTGCGCTTCGCGCTCTCGATGCCGAGGCGGAGGAGATTCGCGAATCGATGGCCGAAGTGGTCGCCGGCAACCTGCGGCTAATGGCGCGAATGGGAGTCTACTTCGAGGAGCATGTTGCGCGGCGCTATCCCGAGTTCCCTATTCGCTCCGGCGTGCTCTCTTGGGAAGAGTACCTGCCACCGCTCAGCCAACCGCTTCGCAACCTGCTCGAAACACACAGCGGAGCACTGGTCGCATGACATTCCTGGAGCAAATACTTGCGCGGATCGAGCGCGCATCGTCACAGCCCGTGCTCACCGAAGTGCGCGATGGCTCCCATATCGTCTCCGTGACGGGTGCTGAACTGCTGGCGCTGATCGAGCGCGCCCGCGCTTTTATCGCCGCGCGCGGATTGCGCCCGGGCGACCGCTGCGCGATTTACGCGCCGAATAGTATCCGCTGGGTGGCGCTCGATTTGGCGCTGATGTCCGCGGGTGTGATCGTCGTTCCACTTGACCCTCGGCAGGTGGCGAGTGAGATTGCCGCCCTGCTGCGCGATTCCACTCCCTCGCTGCTTTGCTGCTCGGACGCCACGTTTGCGTCGAACGCCGTCGCGACGGGAGGTGCCGCTCCGCCCATCGTGCTTTTCAATGATATTTTTGCAGGCGATTCGAAGGCCGCCGTCACAGCACCGCCGATAACTCGCGCCGATCGTGACGCGGTAACCATCGTCTACACCTCCGGCACTTCCGGCGAGCCTAAGGGCGTGGTGCTCACCGTACGAAACATCTCATTCATGCTCGGCTGCACCAACGCGCGTCTCGATAAGCTCATGGGCGCTCGCCAGGAACCAGAGCGGATATTTCAGTACGCGCCGTTTTGTTTCGCCGCCGCGCGCATTTTGCTACTCACTTCCCTTTCGCGTAATAGCGTCCTCACGCTTTCGACGGACCTCACCAAGCTTTCCGACGAACTCAAACTCGCCGCGCCTCACTATTTCGTCAACGTGCCGATTTTTCTCGAACGCGTCCGGCGCAAAGTGGACGAATCCATTCGCGCGCGCGGCGGCTTTGCCGCGGCTGTGTACTCGCGCGCGCTTCGCGCCTATCTCGGAAAAAATCAGCGCGAACGCAATCTCGATGTCATCGGTTCGCTCGCGCTTCGCCTCGCCAACTCCATCATGTTCCCGGCGATTCGCAAGAGCATCGGTCCAAATCTGATGGCTCTAATCTGCGGCTCCGCGCCTCTTGCTCCTGAAACGCAACTTTTTTTCCAGATGCTCGGCATTCCCGTCCTGCAGGTCTACGGCCTTACGGAAACCACCGCCATCTGCACGATGGACGATCCCGCGCATCCCGTTCCTGGCCGCGTCGGACCAGCGGTTTCTGGCATTGAAATGATCGTTGGCGAGAATGACGAAATCCTTGTGCGCGGCCCCAATATCTTTCCGGGCTACTGGCAACGCCCTGCGGAAACGGCCAAAGCGCTCGCCGGCGGATGGTTCCATACAGGCGACCAAGGTGAAGTGGACGCCGCTGGCAACTGGCGCATCACCGGTCGGCTAAAAAATCTGATCGTGCTCAACTCCGGCCACAACGTGGCCCCCGAGCCTCTCGAACACGCTCTCGCCGCCCGCATTCCAGACGCGCAGCAAGTAGTGCTCGTCGGCAACCAGCGTAGTTTTCTCAGCGCGCTGGTCGCGGTGCCGGGCTCGAATGGCACGAACGGAAGCGGCGCGGCGAATGCATCGCAAATTCAATCCGCGCTGGACGTAATCAACGCGGGCCTGCCGCATTACAAGCAAATTAGAGCATTTTGCCTCGTGCCCGAGCCGTTCACCGTCGAAAATGGCCTGCTCACCTCCATGGGCAAACTGAAGCGAGATGCCATCGCTGCGCGTTTTGCCGGAGAAATCGAAAACCTCTACCGGAAAAAATCTGCATGAAATCGTTCAGTGGCAAAACTCTTTCGTGGACCACTACCGGCGGCACGGTGGAGCTCGCCCTGCATCGCGAACCTTGCAACGAAATCGGCTCGACCACGCTCACCGAGCTCGAAATCTTTGTCGCCGCCCTGCAGACGCTCGAAAACGACGCGCACTCCGTTATCATCTGCAGCACCCGCGCGGAAGGCTTCTGCGCCGGCGCCGACCTGCGCGAGCTATACAGTCGTTCGCAGCCTCTGCCCGCTGACAAGCGCCTTCACGAAGTCCGCGATTTCCTCGAACGCATCCATCGCGTGATGAATTCGCTCGATGCCGCTCCCTTCACCACCATCGCCGCCGTGCACGGAGTTGTTTTTGGCGGCGGCTTCGAGTTGGCGCTGGCCTGCGATCTGATCGTCGCGGACAAAATGGCGCGCTTCTGCTTTCCCGAATTGCGCCTCGGCCTGATTCCCGGCTTCGGCGGCATTCCGCGACTCAAGCGCGATCTGGGCAACGCCGTTGTCCGCGACCTGCTGCTCACGGGCCGCAGCATCAACGCCTCGAAGGCGCAATCCGTGGGGCTAGTGAGCCAAATCTCCGGCGAAGGCGACGCCCTCCGCGTGGCACGTGCCACCGCCGCGCAGATAAACAAATTTGACCGCCAAACGGCCATCGCCGCGAAGCGCTTCCTCAAGCCGATTCCGCACGAGGAACTGCTTCGGGAAATCGATATCTTCTGCGAGCTATTTTCGCGGCCCGCGGTGGAAGCGGGGCTGCGCAAATTCGTCGAATCCACCGGTGCGTTGCCCTATTTGCCTTGAACGCACGAATACAATTCAATAGCCGCCACGCGCCGCGCCCGGCTGAAGTACAATCGCATTCGAATTCGGCACAAAGCCAATGAACACACTCGACCAGACCACCGAAGAAATCCTGAATCTTGCGGCCGCGCATTTCAAGGTGCCGCGCGAGCAGCTTGCGCCAGGCGACGATTTCTTCAAGAAGCTCGGCATCAATAGCTTGCAGGCGCTCGACCTGCTCACGCGCCTCGAGCAGCATTTCCGCATCGAGCTGCCCGATTACGAACTCCAGGGCGTCACGGACTTCCGCACGCTCGCCGAACGCATCCAATCGCGGTTATAGCCACCGAGGCTCCGAGACACTGAGATGGATGAGCTCAACCAGATCACTGAGAAGGTAATAGGTTGCGGCATAGAGGTGCATCGCAACCTTGGTCCTGGTCTTCTGGAAGCAATCTATGAGGAAGCCCTTTGCATCGAATTTCAGGAATCTCGAATCGCTTACAAACGCCAAGTTCCCCTCCCTATCTTGTACAAGAACCGCATGCTGGGAGAATATCGGCTCGATCTGTTAGTCGAAGATACTGCGATCGTGGAAATCAAGAGCGTGGAGCGATTCGATCCGGTATTTGAGGCGCAGGTGCTTACGTATCTTCGGATAGCGGAAAAAAGGTCGGTCTCCTGATAAATTTCAATTCACGGCTTCTGCGAGACGGAATCAAGAGGTTCATCCTTTGATTGTGACTTCTGGATTTTTGACAGTGATTCCTCGGTGCCTCCGTGCCTCTGTGGCCAATTGCTAATGCTCGATCTGCGTCATTACAACTGCCTCGGCGAAGCGCTGCGCGCCGCGCTCGATCGCTGGCCCGATGAAATCTGCCTGATCGAAGCCGATCGCGACCGCGAAAACGCGCGCATCACCTACCGCCAGTTCAAGCAAGCCGCGCTACCGCTCGCCCGCGCGCTGCAAAACGCCGGGTTCAATCGCGATTCGCGCGCCGCCATCATCATGACCAATCAGTCCAAGTGGCTGATTTCCGCTTACGCGATTTTCTACACCGGCGGCGTCCTCGTCCCGCTCGATTACAAACTCACCGCCGCTGAACAGCTTCAGCTCCTCGCTCACTCGAAAGCCGAAGTACTCATCGTCGAATATCATCTCTGGCGCGCCATCACTCAGGCCGAAACCTTTAAATCACTGGCCACGCGCCTGGTGCTCGTCACCGAAGCTCCCGCGGGAGCCGATCTCGCCGGAGCCAAACGCTGGGAGAATTTCCACGATTCGCGCCTGCCGATTTTCGTGCCGCGCAAGCGCCACGATCCTGCCTGCATCGTCTACTCGTCCGGCACTGGCGGACGCCTCAAAGGCTGCGTGCTCACCCACAAAAATTACCTCGAACAGTGCCGCGCCCTCACCGCGCTGTTCCCGTTCGCGCCCGGCACGCGCTACCTCAGCATTCTCCCCACGAATCACGCCATCGATTTCATGGTTGGCTTCATCGGCCCGCTCACTTGCGGCGCCACGGTGGTGCATCTTCGGACGCTGCGTCCCGAATACATTCGCGACGCCTTCACGCGCTACAAGATCACCTACATGACCGTGGTGCCCATGTTGCTGAAAATCCTGGAACGCGGCCTTCGCCAACGCTTCGGCGAGCTTTCTGGTGGACGCCGTCGCGCCCTTCGCGCGTTAATCGGCATCAATCGCGCGTTCACGCGCCGCCGCCCGAAGCTCAAGCTCAGCCGCAGGCTGCTCGGCCAGGTCCACAAAGGATTCGGCGGCGAACTCCAAGCTCTTTTCGTTGGCGGAGCGTTCACCGATCCGTCCACTCTGCAATTTTTCTGCGATCTCGGCATTCCCGTCGGCAATGGCTACGGCTGCACCGAAGCAGGTACGGTCATCACCCTCAATGATTTCAAGCCTTTTCGAGCCGACACCGTCGGCAAGCCTCTGCCGGGAACCGAAGTAAATATCCTCGAACCCGACGATGAAGGCGTCGGCGAAGTTGCCGTCCGTGGCAACACCGTCATGTCGCACTATCTCGACGATCCGGAAATGACCGCCGAAACCATCGTCGACGGTTGGTTGCACACCGGCGATCTCGGCCGCATCGACAAATCGGGCCACCTGCAACTCCTCGGCCGCAAAAAGAATATGATCGTCACCGAGGAAGGCAAGAACGTCTACCCAGAGGACGTCGAAGCTGTCTTTGAAGGCGTGGCCGCAAAAGAGTTTTGCGTATTCGCCGCGAATTATCTTTGGCCTGAACGCACCATGGTCGGCGAGCAGTTGATTCTCGTCATTCACTCGGAGCTACAACCTCAGCCGCAAAGTGAAACTTCTCCGCCACCTCACGCCGCATCCTCTGCGGAAACCGGTGGATCGGACGAATCAGCCGCCGCGCCTGAATCGCACGAGTCATCCAGCTTGGACGCGCAAGAGCAGCCACCTCCGGTGCTCGCCGCCGAAATTGTCGCGGATATCGACGCGCGCAATCGCCGTCTGCTGAATTACAAACGCGTCAGCGGCTATCTCGTCTGGGACCGCGATTTCCCTCGCACCGCTTCCCTTAAAATCAAACGCCTCGATCTGGCCGCACAAATTCGCCAAGATCGCGGCCGCCATCACGTGGTATACCTATGATCGCTTCATCACTCGCCAGCCGGCTGGCCGCGCGGGCGGGATCGCATAGGAACCCGCGCTCGTGAACGACCATTTCTTCGCCATCCTTAATCCCGCTGCGGGTGGCGGCCGCTGCGGTAGGCTCGCCGAAGGCGTCATCGACCGCCTGCGCCAAAGCGGCGTTGGCGTCAAAGTTATCAGGACGTCCCGCGCCGGCGAAGCCACTGAACTCGCTCGCGAAGCGTACGCTCGCGGCTTCCGCAAATTTCTGGCCATCGGCGGCGACGGTACTTCCTTCGAAATCATCAACGGTCTTTTTCCCGAAGCGCTCACCGGAGGCAAACCAATACTCGGTTTTCTTCCGCTCGGCACCGGCAATTCTTTTCTTCGCGATTTCACCACGCGAGGCGTTGAATACACCGTCGAAGCGCTGCGTTCCGGCGCCCGCCGCTCCTGCGATGTGATCCGCTTGCGCCACAGCGATGGCGAGATTTACTTTCTGAATCTTCTCAGCCTCGGCTTCCCCGCCGAAGTAGGCGCACTGACGAATCGCCGCTTCAAACGCTGGGGCGAGTTCGGCTACATTCTCGGCGTGCTCGCCCAGCTATTGCGCCTGCGCCATTCCGCATTCGCGCATCGCCTGGACGCCGCCGTTGATTGGGACCGCCGTAAATGCCTCTTCCTCACATTCAGCAACAGCAAATTCACGGGCGGCAAAATGATGATCGCGCCGCATGCCGACTCCACCGACGGAAAAATCGAATACGTGCGCTGGAGTCCCGTCGGCCGTCTGCGCCTGCTCTGGCTTTTTCCGCGACTTTTTTCCGGCACGCATATTCAGCATCCGCTCGCATCGCGCGCCGCCGCCGAACGCGTCGAGCTCGATCTCCAGGGCCCCGTGAACGCCATGATTGACGGCGAAATTCTCACTCTCCAGTGCCGCTCGCTCGAAATTCTTCCCGGTGCCCTGGATGTGGCTGTATGAATCGTTGTCGTCGTATGAATCGGTGCGTTCGTATGAGGATCGGGTGAGGCGCGCATGAATTCGCGCTTGCTGCACGCCTGGCTCGTCCTCCGCTCGCTCGTCCTTTGGACCATCACCTGGATTCACTTCCTGGTCATCTGCTCGTTTCTCATCGTACTCGGCGCCATCATCGACCCGCGAACGAACGATTGGCCGCAGCGCGCCTTTTCTCGAAATATCATCCGCCTGGCCGGAGCGCGCTTCGACGTGCGCCGCTCGCCCGGCTTCGATCCCGCGCGCACCAGCATCTTCATCTGCAATCACGTGAACGTATTCGATCCCTTCGTCATCTATTCGGCCATTCCGCAGTTCGTGCGCGGATTCGAACTCGAATCCCATTTCAAGATTCCGATTTACGGCTGGCTGATGGGACGCTTCGGAAACGTGCCGGTGCCCAGCGTGCCCAGCCGCGATGGGCTGCAAATCATGTCTGAACGCGCGCGTGCCGCCCTGGAATCCGGCATCAGCCTGATCGCATTCGCTGAAGGCTCGCGCACCCGCACTGGACACGTGCAGCCCTTCAAAAAAGGCATCTTCAATATCGCGCAAAGGTACGGTTGGCCCATCGTGCCCATGAGCATCGTCGGCTCCTACGAATTTTTCCGCACCGGCCACTGGGTGCTGCACCCCGGCACGATTACCGTCTACCTGCACGACACCATCGAGACCTCCCAAATCGCGCGCTCCGATGTCGATGCCCTCCGCCAGCGCGTCCACGAAATCGTCTCCGCTCCCGTCGAAGATTCTCTCCGCTCGCGCGAATCGCAACCGGTATCACTCTGACCGAAGCGGCTGAATTCTAAAACTTTTCGGGTGCCCATCCTTCGCGGGTGTTGGCCAAGGGTGGGGATTTTGACGTTGTCAATCTCTGCGCCGTCGCGCATGTCGGCAAAGTCGCTGTTCGCGGCCCTCACGTCCCATTCAGTGACTCCGGCGATGATCCTGTACCCCCGGCCTTTATGAGTCTGCGTAAAAACGCGAAAATCTTTGTGGGCCGCAGCTTTAGCTGCGACATTAAGCCTGGAACACCACAAATCGGCCGTAGTTGTAAGGTCCTGTATGTAGTTGTACGGCCCTGTATAATGATCGCCTTCACCCTTGATTCCAGAGCCCAAACAAGCGGCAGTCGCCCGCGCGCTGCAGCACGCCTTCGGCGCGTCGGAGTGCGACGACGTTCGAATTCTCACCGGCGGCCTCTCCACCGCCCTTGTATTTCGGATTCTGGTGCGAGGAAACCCATACGTCTTGCGCGTTATTATGCGGGAAGACGCGATGAGCGATCCCACGCGCCAGTTCGCCTGCATGAAAACCGCCGCGGATGCTGGAATCGCTCCGCGAGTCTGGTACGCCAGCGCGGAAGACCGCGTTTCGATCACTGATTTTGTGGAAGTAAAGCCCTGGCCTGAAAATCCGACGCCGCTAATCGCTGAAACAGTTCGCAAGATTCATTCGCTGCCGCCGTTTCCCAAGTTGCTGAACTATTTCGACGCCCTCGATGGATTCGTTCACCGCTTCCAGGAACGCAAAATCCTGCCCCAGAATTTAACCGAAGATTTGTTCCGGCTGTACGCCGAACTGGCCCGCGTCTATCCGCGCAACGATTCAGAACAACACGTCTCCTGCCACAACGACCTCAAGCCCGAAAATCTGCTTTTCGACGGCGATCGCATTTGGCTCGTCGATTGGGAAGCGGCTTTCCTGAACGACCGGTATATGGACCTTGCGGTTCCCGCCAACTTTTTCGTACCAGACGATGCCAGCGTAGAAGCGTATCTCTGCGCCTATTTCGGCGAACCGCCCGGCGAGTACCGGAGCGCGCGTTTTTTCTTAATGCAGCAGATCGCACACGTGGGGTACGCGATGGTGTTCATGTTGCTGGTCGC
>JBOGMW010000121.1:0-25994 GCA_050746805.1 Candidatus Acidiferrales bacterium
GACGCGCTCGAGTTCTTCCACTTCGCGCCCGGCGTTCACGAACTTAGCCGGCACATTCGCACCGGTCCGCGGCGAGACTTCCACCCAGTACGCTTCCAGGTGCGCGTGATCCCGGTCAGAAAATTCCAGGTAGGGGTTCAAGTCCATCACGTACACGCGTTCTTGGGCGGCTCCGCGCTGCTTCAGCTTCACGATCATGTTCTTGATCGCCTGGCGTCCCTTGACGGCATTTGCCCCGGTGCCGAATTGACCATCCGGAGCATACAGTGCCGCGTACGCATCCGGATCCTGCGCGTACAGCGCACGACTGTACTTCCACATCAGATTTTCGATCTGCGCGCGATCGTCGGCTCGTGATTGCGTAGCGTTTCTCGCCGCCGCCGCTCGGTATCCGAATAACGCGATCAACGAAAGCGCTACAACTCCTACAACGAATTTCGTCTTCATCGGTGTCTCTCCTCTCGCACGGATGCTCGCCATCAGGCTCACAATGAAACGAATTACAGGTGGGGATTCTGCACCAAGCAAAGGAAACAATCCATCGATAGGAGTTGAGCGGCTTGCCAATCTCGACGAGGTTCCAACCCAGGGCGACGCGGCGATGCCCGCCACCCGGAATCAGCGGGCAGGCTCGAACATGTGCATCGTGACGCCTGCGATGTACCGGCAGTTTAATACGCGTGTGAACGGCGCAGAAATGCGGAAATTTTGCGCGGAAAGCGCCTTCTTAACGGGGCCTAAAAGGCGCTTTTGTTGCCATACACCACCACGACATTACCGCACTTTTTATTCGCCGGTTCTTCGCCTAGCTACGCGGGTTTCGCTGCGGGAAATTGCGCGGTGTGATCGGCCGCGGACACCAAGGGCTCCGACTGATCGCATCCAGCCAAGGCCTAGCGGCCAATTCATGGATTTTGCTTTATGCTGCGGTTAGGTATTCCCACACGTGGCCGTTGGACTTCACTTGAAACACGCCGCCCTCGTCCGCATGCAGGAAATAGGTGCCGCTCGGGATACGGTGAGTGTCAGCGGGCTTAACGGAGCAGCGCGCCCACTTAAGCGGACGCATTCCGCGGCCGTGCTGCGGGCCGGTTTCCACAATGTGGATACCGTACTTCACGCGGTACTCGACGCCGGTCGGTCGCGTAGGAACTAACCGACCTGATCCCAATCGCTTACGATTCTTCGTCGTCATAATCCATTCGATGCCGTACGGGGTTGAAAGGTTTCCCTTTACTGTACGGCGCTCCCATTATACATAAGCTCTTTGGATTCAGCACGTGAAAATTGTGCCCTACTTGTGCAGTAATAGACGGTCCGCAGGCGACTTTGGTAGCAACTACAATCGAAGTTATTACAATTATGGCCCCGGCGCGGTTTCGGCTGATGAGGACGACTAGAATCTTATTCCAGCCCAACCGTAAAGCTCGCTGTTTAGAGCGTCCACCAAATCGGGGCGGTCTTCACCCGCGAGGTTCGAATCAACCTGGTAGCCTTGGCTTACCATGTAGTAAGAGAGCAGCCGATAGGTAGATCTAAAACCTTTTAATTCATTGGGGTCGATGGCGACGGACTGGCCCGGCACAGTGGGCGTGAGTTCGTCGCGCATATAAATGGCATCGAATCCCATCAGCCGCCATAAGTCGCCGCGCTTTTCAGCGCGGTAGAGAAATCGCGCGTGCGCCGAAAGTATTAGCTCCACACCTTTCAGCGTTACAGGCAGATCGATGATCGCGGGCATAGCAGCCACGGCACGGACGCCGTTCAGATTTACGAGGATCGGGGTCACGCGGTGCTTGGCCAGAACGCCCCTTCGCGCCATATCGATCGAGCCTTCTACGAAGCCGTCGCCGTTGCCACTGTACCAGCTCACTCGGACCAGTGACTCCGGCCAGAAACAATCGCGCATACGCTCCCAGCGGCCCAGATCGCGGCTTTCGCGCTCCCGCAGAATTAGTTGCGAGACTGCTGATACGTCGGCGGCATCGAGGACCGATTGAGGGAAGTTCATGTTCGGAGGGTTCTCCCTGCGTTTTTATTCGTTCCAGTCGACGCGCACGATATCATGACGGCGCGCGAGCCAGGATGACAATCTTCGCGCCTCGGAACCCGGATCGGGATCGCCGGGCAGCGCGGGAGCCAGTCCGGGCACTCGATCCGGCTACCGCGTCGGAGCACGGCAGACCTGCGAAAACTGGCTTTGCGCCGGAACCTAGCCGAGGCTATAGACCACTTGGATAGTCGTATCAACTTCGACTGGCTCACCGTTCAGCTCGGTAGGCTGATAGCGCCACTCGCGAACCGCCTGCATCGCCGATGCCATCAGCAGCGCCGGCCCAGATACGTAGCGGAGCTCCTGAACTCTTCCGTCTTTGGCAATCACAGCGCGAAGGACGACCGTCCCGGTAATATGAGCCGTTTGAGCGATTGTTGGATATGCTGGCGTCACTTTCTTGACCAGCTTAGCAGCTTCGACGTTTCCACCCACCTTGATCCTCTGTGGCGCAGATTTCGGGGGTGGAGGAGGAGCGGCTGCAGTGCCAATCCCGCCGATAGCATCGCCTATTCCCCCCGGTACGCCGGTACCGGAAGCCGTCTGAACCTGGGGAGCCGGTGGCTCGACCGAGGTATCGATTTTTCGGCACAACGGTTGGAGCTACGAGCGCCCGAGTCTTGATCACTTCCGATAACTTGGGACGCTGAACTTGTTTGGCCATCGGCGCGGGCGGCGGTGGCGGAGCCGGCGGGGGTGGCGCGGTTAGAAACGTTCCAAGCATCGTTTGCGGAAGCGCTTCAGTGAAAAGCAAAGGAACTACGATCAAGACGGCCACCAGTAGAACTTGTAGCGCGACCGCCCCCACGACTGACCAGCGCCGACGCGTCTTGGGCATCTTCCGAGATACGACCAGGTGTTCAAACATTTTGACCTCCTCACCATGTGCCCCGGTTTTGTCGATTTCGCCTTTTGTCCATTGATAGTGAATTACGCAAGCGGAGTGCCAAAAACGACCATGGATTCCGGCTGGCCGGCTAGTTAAGGCCATGTGGTACAAAGACATCCCGACTAGGTGGAAGCCTCTCAGGTCCACGGCCTAGGAAATTCACAGCGGCGCGTGTAAAAAAGAGCCTCGGGTACTTTCTCGGGGCCTTTGCAGGCAATGACCCGCGTCCGCTGAAAGTAACGCTTTGCTTCGGTGGCATCGCTGACTTCCGAGAGGGTTGAAAACGGGCAGGAACGCGAATACTCTGGGTGATCCAAGGGAGACAAATTGTTGCAGCCTTCTCGTGGCTTTGAGTTGGGGGCGCCTGCCGTACGCCCTGTACGCGTTGGCGGAGTTGCGCCGTTGTTCTTGATCGCCGGACCGTGCGTGATCGAAAGCGAATCGCACGCATTAGAAACGGCGCAACGGGTTGCTTCGATCGCGGCCGAGGAGGGCGTGCCGCTGATTTTCAAGGCTTCTTACGACAAAGCGAACCGGTCATCGATTTCTTCCTATCGAGGCCCGGGGCTTAAGGCAGGTTTGCGCATTCTAGCGAAAATTAAGAAACGCACGGGCCTGCCGATTCTCACCGACGTGCATGAAGTGGAGCAAGTGGGCCCGGCAGCGGAAGTCTGCGATGTGCTGCAAGTGCCGGCTTTCCTTTCGAGGCAGACGGATTTGTTGCTTGCCGCCGGGCGCTCCGGGCGCGCGGTAAATATCAAGAAGGGGCAGTTTCTGTCGCCGTGGGACGTCGCGCACGCCGTAGAGAAAGTCGTCAGCACCGGGAACGAAAAGATAATTATCACTGAACGCGGCGCCTCGTTCGGATACCAGAATTTGGTTGTCGATATGCGTTCGTTTCCAATCATGCGCAAGCTTGGCTTTCCGGTGGTTTTCGACGTGACGCACTCGGTACAGTTGCCGGGCGGGGCAGGGAAGGCGAGCGGCGGTCAGCCGGAGTTCATTGAGCCTTTGGCACGGGCGGCCGCGGCCCTGGGAGTGGACGGGATATTTCTGGAGGTACACGAGAATCCCGCCAAGGCGCTTTCCGATGGCAGCAATGCGCTGCCCTTAGCGGAGCTTCGCCCATTGCTGAGGAAAATCGATCGCATCGCCGCGCTAGCTCGGCAAATCGATCAGCCTGAAGACGCCTCGCGAAAAGCTCTGGCATATGGCGGCCGCGAACGGCGCAAGGGCCCTCGCGCGAAGGCGGCACAATGAAGACATCCGGTGCTTCGGCGACCGAGACGACGCGCGAAATGTCTATCGAAAGAGGCAAGCGCGTGCTGCGCATCGAAGCCGAAGCGATCTCCGATTTAATTGGCCGCATCGGCGCCCAATTCGAGAAGGCGATCGAGATCCTGTATGCGTGCAAGGGGCGCGTGGTGGTGACTGGCTTGGGCAAATCGGGGCTGATCGGGCGCAAGATCGCAGCGACCTTGTCGAGCACCGGCACGCCGTCACTTTTCATGCATGCGGCCGAAGCGCTGCACGGCGATCTTGGCGTCCTGGCCGGCGGCGACGCGATGGTTGCGATATCCGCGAGCGGGGAAACAGACGAGCTGATCGAACTGCTCGAGGCCGTGAAGAGATTGGGAATTCCGCTGGTCGCGCTGACGGCCCACGCGAACTCCACGCTGGCAAAAGAAAGCGACGCAGTTCTGGATATCAGCGTCAAGGAGGAAGCTTGCGCGCTGAAACTTGCACCTACGTCGTCCACGACAGCGGCCCTGGCGATGGGTGACGCGCTGGCGGTTGTCGTAGCAGAGCGCCGCGATTTCCAAGAAGACGATTTTGCAGCTCTGCATCCGGCCGGGCGCCTGGGCAAGAAATTGAGGCGGTTGGAATGGCTGATGCATGCGGGCGATACGATGCCGGTGGTATATCCGGGCACGAAAATGCCGGACGTGTTCTACGAGATGAGCCGCAAAGGGCTGGGGCTTACCGCCGTGGTCGAGCCAGGTGGACGTCTTCTGGGAGTCATCACAGACGGCGATCTGCGCCGGGTGATGCAGCGCCGGCGGGAGAACGTGCTGGAACTGACCGCGGCCGATTGCATGAGCACGAAACCGGTGACGCTGCCGCGCACGGAATTGGCTGCTTCGGCGCTGCGCGTGATGGAAGAGCGAAAAATCACGTCGGTACTGGTGGTTGACGCCGCCGGAATTCTCGAAGGAGTGGTACACATTCACGATCTTTGGAATCTTCAACTGTTCTGACCAGACCGATGCCTATCCGAGAACTGAAATTCCCACCCGGCGCGATGCGCCGCGCAAAAAGCATTCGCGTCCTACTGATGGACGTCGACGGCACGATGACACCGGGTTACGTGTGCCTACAAGCATTCCCGGATGGCAGCGTGGCGGAAATGAAGATGTTTAACGCGCACGATGGCGCGGGAATCAAACTCGCCGGGATTATGGGCCTCCGGACGGGGCTGATCACCGGCCGGGACTCGCCCGCAACCTCGCGACGCGCCCGCGAAGCGGGGATGGATTTTGTTTCGCAGGGCCAACCGAAAAAAACGCAGGCGTACGAGGATATTCTTGCGCGCGCCGGCGTTAAGGACCACGAAGTTGCATACGTAGGTGACGATCTGCCCGACCTCCCGCTGCTGAACCGAGTGGGTTTGGCGGTTGCCGTTGCGGACGCAGTGATCGAAGTGCAGCGTGCCGCGCATTACATCGCCAAGGCGCGCGGAGGGGAGGGCGCGATTCGGGAGGTGGTGGAGCTGATCCTCAAGTCGCAGGGCAGGTGGAAAAAAGCCATCCCGCTGGCGATTGCGTGACGCGGCGAGGCGCAAATTCTTTACGGGCACAAACAAAGAATCGTTCGCGTTTAGTTGACTAGCGCGTGTGGAATGGTCCGAGGCTGCGGTCGCTTGCGGGGCGTGCTCGATATCGCTTCAGCAATTTTATTGACGAGGGTTTCGCGCGAGTAGGGTTTCTGCAGGAAAGAGGCTCCGTTAATCATTTCGCCCTCGCCATCGGCATAATCGAGATACCCAGACATGTACACCACTTTTATACCGGGACGAAGGATTTTTATTTTCTCGGCCAATTCCGGGCCACGCATGCCAGGCATGACCACATCCGTTAAAAGCACATGGATGGGGGCGGAGGACTTTGTCACGAGGGCAAGGGCTTCCTTGCCGTGCTCAGCTGTGATTACGGAGTAACCAGCCGTCCGAAGAAAGTCGGCCGCCAGCTCGCGTACCGCGCTTTCGTCCTCAACGATCAGCACCGTTTCCCGGCCACCAGCGACCGCAACGGGTTTTTGAGCCGCCGCTGGTTGTTCCGTGCGTTCGGTGACGCGAGGCAAGTACACTTCGAATTTCGAGCCTTTACCGGGCTCTGAGTCCACCCAGATGTAGCCGCCGCTCTGCTTCACCACGCCGTAAACTGTGGCGAGTCCGAGGCCCGTTCCTTTGCCGGCATCCTTGGTAGTGAAAAACGGTTCGAAAATCCGGGCTTTGGTTTCAGGATCCATGCCATGACCGGTGTCAGCCACAGTCAATAAGACGTATTGGCCAGCCGAGACCGAAGGGCGCGCCTGCGCCAGGTGCTCGTTGACGAATACGTTTTTCGTTGCGACCGTCAACATGCCGCCGCGCGGCATGGCATCGCACGCATTCACGGTCAAATTAAGAATCACTTGTTCGAGTTGCCCAGGGTCGGCTTTCACCTGGCCCAGCGTCCCGCTCGGCTCAAAAGAAAAGGCGATGTCTTCACGGATCAAGCGGGTGAGCATCTTGCCCATATCCGCAACGAGGGCGTTCAAATCGACGACTTTGGGCTCGAGCACTTGCATACGGCTGAAGGCCAGGAGTTGGCGCGTGAGTCCGCTTGCGCGATCGATTGCTTTCCCGATTTGCTGACCGGAGCGGTAGGAAGGGTCCGTGGGTTGCAAACCTTCGAAGATCAGATCGCTATAGCCCTTGATGATGGTAAGCAGATTGTTGAAGTCGTGCGCGACGCCTCCCGCAAGCCTGCCCAGGGCTTCCATACGCTGCGACTGGCGCAGCTGCGTTTCGAGTTGCTCGCGCTTGGCTTCGTTACTTTTCAGCACGCGGCGCATGCGGTCAAACGCGCGCGTGACCCGCGCTACCTCGTCCGCTCCATTAGCGCGCAAAGGATAGGCATAATCGCCGCGCTCGAGTGCGGTAACTCCGTCGGACAGGCGGGCCAGAGGGCGCGTAAACGCCTCGGCGATCATGAACGCGAGAGCGCCACCGGCAAGGATGGCCATGAATCCGAGTCCGAGCAGTAAATGATTCACGTGAGCCAAAAATGCGGCGCTGCCGCCGTACGATTCGAGAATCACCAGGTTGACGGGAGAGCCGCCGTCGCGCGTGAGTTTTACGGCCTTCGCCCAGAACGGTTGGCCATCGATTTTCACCCGTTTAGCTGCTACGTCGCCGCTGATTTGCCGCGTCAACTGGAGTTCTTGCAGCGGGTATAGCGTGGTGGCGACGATTTGATGCGCGTAACTGAAGACGACCTCCGAGGAGGAGACTCCGCGCAGGTCCGCTGCTTCGCGGGCATCAATTGCGTGGCCGACGACCACGGTGCCCATGGAACCGCCAGTAGGAGTGATCCCGCTATAGATGGATTGCAGCGCTACTTGATACAGGTGGCCGTCGCCATACCACCAGCCCGCGCTGGCGCGACGCAGCTTCATATTGCGGAGCTCCGCCTCCGCGATTTGCGACGGAAAGCCTGGGTCGCTCGTCCGCAGCGCCAGAATTTTTCCGTTCTGGTCAGCCAACGCGAAGAGGTTGAAATCATCCGATTGCCAGGGATCTTCGCTGGAGTCTTCGATCGCGGAGGGATCGCCGTTGCGCATTTCGGCAAGCGCGGCAAGCAAATCGGCTTTATGAGCGAGGGCGATTTGCTCTTGTCGCTCAACGAATCGGAAAGTGCGGACCGCGGTGTTCGCGTCGCCTTCGATTTCCTCTTGCGTGTGCGCTTCGGCGGCGTGGCGCACCACCAGTAGCGCTGCGCACGTCAGGCCGGCAGTGACGAGCAAAAACGACAATAAAAACTTTGTGCGCAACTGCATACGGAGTTGTCCGGCAGCTGGGGTGACGATATTACTCCAGGAGCCTTTTGGGAGACTACGGAAAATTCCCATTCTGAAATATAGTTCGAGAGTACTGCCGCACCACCCGGAAGTACCATATAACCAAAGGCTAGTGGGGACTGGTTGGCTTAATTGAACTGGCAAATAGGCGACCACAGCGTGACTTCGGGCGGGGCTTGGCAAAAGGCCAGAATGAAACGTTGAGTGAATTACGGCGAAACCTCCAGAAGGAACCTGCGGGTAAAGATTCGCCCCGGGCCGCCGACGAAAACGCGATTGTGCTATCTAAAAAACTGGAGCGGGCGATGGGAATCGAACCCACGTCCGAAGCTTGGGAAGCTTCTATACTGCCATTGTACGACGCCCGCACCGACCGTTACCGAAATGATTCTACCATCGAACGCAAGCGCCGGAAACCGCGTGGCAGTCATCGTAGCGCGCAGATTGGAACGGTCTAAGGAACGCAATTAAAATTTCAATTTTGGGAATGCGTTTCCGCCTTTGCTTGCGAACTTCGTAAGTTCACCGCATGGCGGAATTCAGTATCGTCGCCGGTCTGCAAGTTTTGTTTGCCTTTCGAAGTCTTAATGACTACCCACATTAAGAATGCAACCGCTGGGTGGCAGTCCAAATGCAGGGTGAGCAATGGAGCACGGGGTGTGTCTAATTGCTGGCTGCGGGACAAGCGGCCCGTTTCTTCAAGCTGCGAGCGAAACGCCGGGAGCGCAAGGCGAACACAAAAGCATGGCTGAGAACATCGTAATTGTGACCGGATCGAAGGGCGGTGTCGGCACCACGACGGTGGCGCTAAATTTGGGCGTTCAATTGGCGGGCAACTCGCGAAAGAGAGTAGGCCTGTTGGACCTGGCACGCCCTTTCGGGCAGATCTCGATGATGCTGGACCTGGAACCGCGGTTCACCATTCTCGACGCGCTGGAGCGGATCGAGCGGCTGGACGGAGCCGCTCTGGCGAATCTGGCGATGAAGCACAAAGCGGGCATCGAAATTTTGGCTGGGCCGCTGCACGCCCCGATGAAGCCCGATCAGCGGCAGAGCGTGACGCTGGGCGCGCTGACGCGTCTGGTGGAAATTTCTAGCCGCGCGTTCGACTGGGTGGTCATCGACATGGGTGTGGTAAACGCCGCGGAATGGGCGCCGGTTTTATGCGCGGCCGGAACGATCCTGCTAGTCGCGGAGCCGAACGCGCTGGCGCTCGGCATGATTCACCGGCACATGGCCGTGGCCGGAGCGGCGGGGGTCAATTGCGAGCGGATTTACATCGTAGCGAATCGATGGCGGCAAAATGATGGCGAGGTTTTGGCTAATTTCGAGCGGATGCACAATCAGACGGTCCTGACGCGACTGCCAAACGACTACCGGCAAGCAACCGAGGCAATAGCGCTGGGAATGCCGCTGGTGGGCAGCGCCAGCAACGCGCTACTGTCTCGCTACCGCGATCTGGCGACGTGGCTACTCGCGCACGCCAGCGGGACGCAACCAGCCCAGCCAGCGGCCAAAGCAGAAGCTTGGCCCACGGCTGCTACTTGATAATCGGATAATCGAGATAGTACTTATGCAGATCGGCGAGAGTCATTTCGCCCTCGCGCATTTCCGTAACCGTAGGTTCTGTGCTGTTGCCGGAAAACTTGGCCCAGACGGTGTCGCCCGCGCGAAAAGTGGACAAGCTGACCGCCTTTCCTTCGTCGTTCAGATACTTCGTGCTTGGGCTAATCTTTACAAGCACAGTAACTTCGGTTGGGCGCTTGAGCAGCAGCTGCGAGTTCTGCTTGTCGATCGAAGCCACGATGAAGAATTGCTCGCCGGTGGGCGTATTTATCGTTTGCTTGGACCGTGACACAGCCGGGCGAGGCGGAGTGGTCAGCGTACGAACTGGTGGCATCATAGGCCGGGCGCCACGGGGAGGGCCGGCCGCATGTCTCTGTGCAAATGCGGCGCCCGGTATAGCAGCGGTCAAGAAAAGAACGGCCGTGAATGCCAAAGACCGGAGAAACTTATTCATATCGGAGAGCCTCAATGGGATCGAGCCGCGCGGCTTTGCGCGCGGGGTAGTATCCGAAAAAGATGCCAACGCCGGCGGAAAAAATAGCGGCAATTAACACCGACGATGGGGAAACGAAAGTCGACCAACCCAGTATCCGGGAAATAATCGCGGAGCCAATCACGCCGAGCAGGATTCCAACGATCCCGCCCAGCGAACTTAATACCACCGCTTCACTCAAAAACTGCCGCTGCACGTCTTCTTCCGTGGCGCCCACGGCCATGCGCACGCCTATTTCGCGGGTCCGCTCGGTAACGGAAACGAGCATGATGTTCATAATGCCGATTCCTCCGACGAGCAAGGAAATGGACGCTATGGCGCCGAGCAAAATCGTCATCACAAGCGAGCTGGCCGCGGCGGCTTGCGCGAATTCATTGGGGCTGCGAATGATGAAGTCGTTGTCTTCGTCGGCACGGAGATGGTGGCGCTGTCGGAGCAGGGCAGTAATTCCATCTTCCACTTGCGGCATGGCTTGCTGGGAACTGGTGGAGATCATGATCAGCTGTACCCAACTGATGCCGGAGATCTTCTTTTGCACGGTGGTGTATGGCATCACCATCACGTCATCTTGGTCCTCGCCGGTCGGTGATTGGCCTTTAGTCTCGAGGACGCCGAGTATGCGAAACGGCAACTTTTTGACGCGTATCGTTTTTCCCACCGGATCCGCACCGTTGCCGAATAGTTCGGTCACGATGGTATGGCCGATCACGCACACATTGGCGGAAACATCCACGTCCCGCTGAGAAAACGAGCTGCCTTGCACGATAGGCCAATTGCGAATTTGTGTGTATTCCGGGGAAGCGCCATAAGCGCGCGTGAACCAATTCTGGTTGCCGTTCACTACTTGGACGGACGCGAAAGCGATGGGAGAAACAGCCACCACGTTTGGCACATGGGCAAGGATTGCATAAGCGTCGTCCGCGGTCAGAGTTTTGTTGGCCTCGCTGCCCATGCGTACGCCGTTAGAATTCACGCTGCCGGCGAACAGCATAATCATATTGGTACCGAGCGATTGAATCTGCTGCTGCACCTGTTCGCCAGCGCCTTCGCCAATGGCCACGGTGCAGATTACCGCTCCCACGCCGATGATGATCCCGAGCATGGTTAGGATCGTGCGCATTTTGTTGCGCGCCAGAGCACGCAGCGCCACCCGAATCACTTCCCTAGGATTCATGCCTTACCTCGAGTTGTGCCGTGAAGTGTCATCAGCGCGGACCTCGCCGGCCACCCATGAAGGGCGCACGCGTACCGCTGGAACCGGATTTGACTTGCTCGGAAGTGACCAATACATCGCCCAGGTTTACGTTGCCCTGAATCAGTTGCGTGTTGTTGTAGTCCGTGATCCCACACTGCACCGCAACCGGAACCAGTTGCTGCTGAGCGTCCAGCTTCCAAACCGTTTGCCAGCCGCCGATGTGCGTGGTGGAGGCCTCGCGCGAAATGTTGAAGCGCTTGTATAGCTTTTGGAGGGCAGCCGGCGACATGGATGGCTTGAACGTTAGAGCTGGATTGGGAATTTCGACGGTGTCTTTCGCATGGCCGGTTGGGATAGTGACGTAGGCCGTTTCCCCGGGCAGCAGCTTTTCGTCCGGGTTATTGAAATCGATGATGGTGTTGTACGTGACCACGTTCTGAACCGTCGTCGGATTCAAGCGGATATTGCTGACGCGGCCTTGAAAGACATCGTTCGGAAAGGCGTCCACCTGGAACGTCACTGGAATTCCGTTGCGAATATTACCCGTATCGGACTCGTCAGTCGCTGCGTAGACCTGCATTCGCGTCAGATCCTGTGCCACGGAAAACACGTTCGGCGCCTGTAGGGTGGCAGCGACGGATTGGCCCACGTCGATGTTTCGGGCCACCACGGTCCCGTCTATGGGAGAAGTAATGGTAGTGTATTTCAGATTGGTCTGGGCAGCGTCCAAGGCCCCTTGCATGGAGGTGATTTGCGAACCCGCCTGCGCGAGTTGGGCCTTGGCCTGCTGGAGCGCGGCCGCGGAAGACTTCACATCAGCCTGCGATTGACCCAAGGTGGACTGAGTCTGCTCGTTTGAATCGGCGGACACGACGCCGGAGCTATACAGATCCTGCGCTCGCTTCGCGGTCGCCAACTCGTACTTTACGTTAGCCTCTGATTTGGCCAAGTTCGCGGTCGCAACCTGGACGTTCGCATCAAGAGTCGTCAAATTTGCCTGGGCATTTTGCAGGTTGCCGCGAGCTTCAATCACCTGCGCCTCGTAGATGGCAGGATCGAGCTGCGCCAGGATTTGGCCATTTTTAACGCGAGTGTTGAAGTCCGCGAAGATGTACTCCACCGTTCCCGAGACATAGGAGCCTACCGGTACCGTAGTAAGCGGATTGATTGTGCCGGTGGCTTGCACCACGGATGTAATGTCACCTCGCTTGACGACCGCGGTGGTGTATTGCGGCCCGTCAGATCGGGTCCTGAAATAAGCCCAAAGTCCCAAAATCACGATCAGGCAAGCAACCACCAGATAAGCTGCCTTGTGCTTGCTATAAGAGTCTCGTAGCGACATGGATCTCCGATGTGCGGGAAGTATCCTTTATGACCGGCGTTGAACTCTCCGCCTGACGCGTATGTCTTCCCCTAAGCGAGTAGACGCACCGCAAACCTGTTGGGTTACGTCAGGCTGGACAGCTAGTCTTCAGCGGGATTTCAGTTCAAGGTCTGCCGAGGCTGCCAACTCAGCCAATTATAGCATCGCTCCGTGCTAAAGTGATCCGCGCGGCAGCACGGCTTCGAGGGCGGCCGACATGGGGGAAGCGTGGCGTACCGGGATCTGCGGCAATTTCTGCATAAACTCGAGAAGGAAGGCCAGTTGAAGCGGGTTTCGTCCGAAATCGATCCGGTTTTGGAGATTACGGAGATCAGCGACCGCGCGGTTAAAGCCGGAGGGCCTGCGCTGCTGTTCGAGAAACCCCGAGGATCCCACATTCCCGTGGTGACCAACCTGTTGGGGACGGAGCGACGGATGCAGTTGGCACTCGAGGCCGCTTCGCTCGATGCGATCGCAGAGAGAATATCTTCGATTTTGGACGTGCAGTCGCCCCAGGGTCTTCTGGATAAGGTGAAGATGCTGCCAAAACTCGCCGAATTGGGGGCCGTATTTCCAAAGACGGTCCGCAGCGGGGAATGTCAGGATATCGTACGAACCGACGGCTTTTCTCTCTTCGATTTTCCGATTCTGCAATGCTGGCCGCAGGACGGCGGGCGGTATATCACCTGGCCGATGGTGATCACGAAGAATCCTGAAACCGGGAAGCGCAACGTCGGCTGCTATCGAATGCAGGTCTTCGACGAACGCACCACCGGAATGCACTGGCAGACTCAGAAACACGGCGCGGAACATTACCGCAGCGCGCGTTCGAAAGACGCGGCGGGAAAGCTGGAAGTGGCTGTCGCAATCGGCGCGGACCCTGCCACTTGCCTGGCGGGAATACTGCCGGTCCCGCCGGATATGGACGAGTTCACGTTTTCGGGTTTTCTTAGGCGCGAGCCAGTGGAGTTGGTAGCGTGTAAGACGATTGATTTGGAAGTCCCTGCGAACGCAGAGATCGTTTTGGAGGGCTACGTCGAGCTTCGAGAGATGCGAACGGAAGGGCCGTTCGGCGATCACACTGGTTTCTACTCCCTCGAAGGTCAGTATCCCGTTTTTCACGTCACCTGCGTTACTCACCGCAAGGAGCCGCTGTACCTCACCACCATCGTCGGGCCGCCACCGCAAGAGGATTACTTTATCGGTCACGCAATCGAGCGAGTTTTCCTGCCGGTGATGAAGATGCAGCATCCCGAAATCGTGGATATAGCCATGCCGGCCGAAGGAATCTTTCAAAACCTGATGATTGTCTCGATTCGCAAGAGCTATCCAGGGCACGCGCGGAAAACGATGAACGCAATCTGGTCGCTCGGGCAAGCGATGTTTACCAAGGTCATCGTGGTGGTCGACCACGACGTCAACGTGCAGGATTCTCGCGAGGTAGTCTGGAAGGCGCTTTGCGCGATCGATCCCGAGCGCGACATTCAGTTCGTGTTGGGGCCCGTCGATACGCTCGACCATGCGGCGCGACGCCAGGATTTTGGCTCAAAGATGGGAATCGACGCAACGCGCAAATGGCCGGAAGAAGGATATGCCGGGCGATGGCCCGACGAGATCCGCATGGACGCGCAGACAAAGGAACGAATGGATTCGATTTGGCGTCAGCTTAAAATCGAAAGTACGCGAAAGTCCTAGCACAGCCGACATGCGAAAGCTCGGCGAAACCCTCCCCACGGTTTACCAATAGGTCCGCCCGCCTGAATTAACTACGTGCACCGGTCGATACAACCGTAAGAAGGCAAAGGTGTTCGGTCGGATGGGTTTTATTAATAGCACACCGAAGCAACAAGTCTGATTGACAGTCGTTGCCGCGGATGTAATAAACGGAAGCACGGGGAAGGTACCAGAGCTAATAGTACTTGCCTCTGGTGCTCATCGCCTTGGGGCAAGGCGAACTAGAACTGAAGCGCAATAGGGATCTGTCGGTTACGCGACAGACAGACTTACTGAAGCCGCCTGCAGTTACGGGGCGGCATGGGAGTGAGGGGCCGCGCGATGTTCAACCTGGGTAAAACGAAATCGCTAATTGGATTGGACATTGGCTCGAGTTCAGTCAAAGCGGTCGAGCTGAAAAAAGCCCGCGACGGATTCGAGCTGGTCAGCTACGGACTGGAGCCGTTGGCCCAAGACACGGTAGTAGACGGCGCGATCATGGATGCGCCGTCGGTAGCCGAGAAGATTATTGCCATCTTCGATGGCCAGAAAATTAAAGCCAAGGAAGTTGCCACTTCGGTCTCTGGGCACTCGGTCATCGTCAAGCGTGTCAGCATGCCGCTGATGACAGAAGAAGAGCTTTTCGACCGGGTCCAGGCAGAAGCCAGCCAGCATATTCCATTCGACATCGCGGACGTGAATCTGAGCTACCAACTTTTGGAGGCCACTGAGAACCAGATGGACGTCCTGCTGGTGGCAGTGAAAAAAGACAAGATCCTGAATCATACGAACGTCCTGGCGCAGGCAGGCAAAACGCCCATGGTGGTCGATATCGATGCTTTCGCGCTACAGAACTGCTACGAGGTGAATTACGACCTGGACCCCTCGCAAGTAGTGGCGCTGCTGAACATCGGCGCGAGCGTGATGAACATCAACATCGTCCGCGGCTGGACGCCGCTCTTTACGCGCGACGTCTCCGTGGGAGGGAACCAATACACGGATGCCTTGCAAAAGGAACTGGACCTCAGCTTCGAGGATGCCGAGAAACTGAAAATGGGCGGCACTCTGGCTGGGGTGAGCGAGGAGCAGCGCACCGCGATTCTCCGCTCGGTTTCCGACATTTTGATCCTGGAAATTCAGAAGACCTTTGATTTCTTCCGCGCGACCGCCAGTGGCGAGAATATCCGACGAATCGTAGCGGCCGGCGGCACGGCGCGCGTGCCAGGCCTTTTGGACTTTTTGAAGGAAGAATTCGCCATGCCGGTCGAGGAGCTTTACCCCTTCCGCAAAATCGCCGTTAACCCTGGGCACCACAACGAGGAGCAGCTTCGCGAGTGGGCGCCGCGCTTGGCGATCGCCGTCGGTTTGGCGCTGAGGAGCTTTGACATCCCATGATTCGCATAAACCTGCTCGGACAAGCACGGCCGAAAGCGGCCAAGCAATCGGTTCCACTGGAATCGACGGTACAGATGCTTTTCTTGTTGGTTGCAGTCGCGCTCGCTGTGGTGGTGATTGGAGTCACGTACTACCAGCAGAAGCGCGAACTCGACAATACGAATAAGAAAATTCTGGTGCTGAAATCGGAAAAGCAGAGTCTGCAGCAGATCAAACAAGATGTGGACAGATTTCAAAGCGAAAAAGCGGTATTGCAGCAGCGCATCGACGTGATTGAGACACTGCAAACAAATCGCAGTGGCGCCCAGGAATTGCTGCAGATGGTCGCGAACACAGTGGTCCGCGTGGACGCGCTGTGGCTGACCTCAATGAACCGGGACGGCAATTCGCTCACGATCGACGGTGAGGCCGGATCGATCGACTCTGTCGCCAATTTTCTGACGGAAATGAAGCGCTCCGGATATTTCGACCAAGTGGAACTAAAGGACGCGAAGGAAAATGACATCATTCCGTCCGTGCAGACCTTCGGGTTTTCTATGACCGCGACAATCGGCGGAGCAGCGCCAGGCGGCAACACATCGCCGCAACCCGCAGCAAGCGCGAGTCCACAACGTCCGCGAGCGTCGACTGGGGGGAGGATCTAGCCATGGCGACCTCGTTTCGAGACTGGCCTTGGCCCCTGCAGGCGCTTTTTTATGCGGGGCTGGCCGTGGTGTTGGTGCTCGCAGGTTTCTATTTTCCGGGTTCTCCTCTGGCCTCGGTTCGCGCGCAGCTGGAAAGCTCTCAGGCTGAATTAAAACCGCTCGAAGCGGACGTAGAGAGCCTTCGGGTTTACAAGCAGCGCCGCGCGGAGCTGCAGTCCGACATGGACGCGCTTCAGAAGCAGCTCGCGACTTTGCAAACGATCGTTCCGGAAGAAAAGCAAACAGACCAATTTATTTTGATGGTGCAACGGGCCGCGGTTACGTCCGGCGTGACCATACGGACCTTAACAGCGCAGCCGGTTGCGCAGAAAGAGTATTACTTCGCCATGCCGTTTCAGATTGAGGCCGATGGCCCGTACTACTCGGTGCTGGATTTTTTCTCGAGGATGGGGCGGCTTTCGCGAATTATCAACGTCGGCGATTTGAAGCTCGCCTCGCTCGATGCTCGCTCTCATGGGAAGTATAGGATGACGCCGGGCACATCCGTATCCGGCGATTTTACGATCACTACATTCTTTACAGGTACAGCGGAAGAACAGGCAAACGCCAAGCCGAAATCCGCCAAGGCAAAACGGTAGGCAAATATGACGAAACTCGCGACTCAATTCGTCAAGTCCGTGGCGGTCCTGGCCGTCGCACTTAGCTTCGGGACGGCGGTCTTGGCGCAGGGGAAAACTGCGAAGAAACCAAGGGCGGCACATCGGGCGCGGAAAGCGCTCGCGGCGAAACACGTCGCGAAGGCCGCTCCTGCGGCCGCACTGGCTCCGTCTCCGACAAACGCGGATTCCGCTGCTCCGGCGGCCAGCTCCTCAACGGAGCTCGTTGGTAAGCGCGATCCCTTTGTGGCCTTGGTGAACACCGCGAAGGGTACCACTGAACACCTTCCTCCCGGCAAGGCGGGCCTGGTGATTGGGACGCTAACGGTGCAGGGCACCGTGCAGGGCGCCAACGGAATGATCGCGGTGATCGCTAACCCCGATCAGAAGGTTTACTTTGTGCGGCAAGGCGACCGTCTGTACGACGGTGACGTCGAGAAGATCAGTTTGGACGAGGTTACGTTCGAGCAGAACACGAAAGACGCCTTCGGGAAGCCGATCGAGCGAACGGTAGTCAAGCGAATCTACCCGAGCGCAGGAGAGCAGCAATGAGGATTACGTGGAGGGTATGGGGGCTGGGCGCGCTGATTACGTCTGGCTTGTTGCTGTCGAATGGATCGCTGCGAGCTGGCCAGGCGCCCGTAGTTCGCGTCAAGGTAGTCACCGCTTCAGGCGCGACTCGCCTCGAGGCTCAGGCTACGGGTGCGTTCGAATATTCGACGTATCAACCCAGTGGCCAGCTATACATCCTGGATTTGAGCGGCGTTTCTTCGGCGGATCCTGCTGGCGCGAGAGTAGTGAACTCACCTCTGGTGAAGAGCTACCGCGTCCTGAGCTATTCAACGGGAGACCGGCCCAACGTGCGCTTGGAAATGCTTTTGGCGCCTGGGTCCTCCGTCAATGTCGAACGGCCTGACTCCCAGGAAGTCGCGCTGGTCGTTTCACCCGCTGCGGATACTCAAAATCTCCTGAAGTCAGCACATGTCGCATCCGTTGCTGCCGTCGAGCCGGCCAATCCAACTGAATTGGGTGCTATCGACTCCATCAGGCATGTAAATCTGACGGAAGACAAAGGGACGGCGACAGTCAACATTTTAGCCTCTGGAAAATTGACCTACCGCTCGATGCGCTTGCGCCACCCGGAGCGCCTAGTATTGGATTTTGCCGGCTCACGGCTCCGCACCTCCGAGAGCCGCATTGCGAGCAAACTTGAACCTGTGGCGGACATCCGCATGGCCCAGTTTCGTCCGGATGTTTCACGAGTAGTGATCGATCTGCGAGACGCGAGCGCCGGTTATCACATCACCAGTGCGGGCAACGTTGTCACGGTCGCATTCGGCGTCAACGCAAGCTCCGATAGAAGCTCGCAGACAGCAAGGCTAGTAAAGACGGAAGCTGTGGCGTCCGCGGATACCACGACATTTCGGCAGGCAGTCTTGCAGAAGCGCGTCACGGTGCCGGCGCCGGCTTCAGTATTGCCGGTCAACCTGACCGAGACGGCTGGCGCTTTGGCGGCTCCTGCGGGCTTTCCGGCCACTCTGGACGCAACTTCAGCCAGCCCACAAACTCCCAGTGCCACTGGTCAAACCAAGTACACGGGCGAGCCAATTTCCGTCAACTTGAAGGACGTCGACCTTCGCGACTTTTTCCGGCTAATTCACGAAATTAGCGGGCTAAACGTAGTCGTGGACCCGAATGTTAAAGGCAACTTGACCATCGTGCTAGATGACGTGCCGTGGGATCAAGCTCTCGATATCGTGCTGAAGAACAACGATCTCGAGAAGCAGCTGGAAGGAAACGTCCTTCGGATTGCGACTCAAGCGACCCTACGGAAAGAGGCCGAAGAAACTCGTGACCTAGCCCTCGCTCAGGCCGAGGCGGTCCCGGTCGTCACTACAACGCGCGTCCTAAGCTACGCCAAGGCGACTGTCCTTGTGGACACGCTCAAAAAGTTCCTATCACCGCGCGGGAACATCATCGCCGACGATCGCTCGAATACCTTGATCATCCGGGACATTCCGAGCACCCTTCCTGTGATCGACAACTTGATTCGCGAGCTCGACAGGCGTTCACAGCAAGTCGAAATCGAGGCAAGGGTGGTTGAGGCAAACCGTTCATTTGCGCGCGAAATCGGCACGCAGTTTGGCTTGGCACTTGGCAGCACCAGCCGGAACAACGTGGTTGGAGGCGCTGCCGGTACCACCCCCTTGACGCCCCCTACGCCGCCACCGGTGGTGTTGGGAAGCGGATCAAGCGGATCTTCCTCGACTTCAATTCCCGCACTCACAAATTTGGGGGCGGCGACGCCTACGAGCGGCATAGCCTATGGATTCTCCTCGGCGAATGCGGCGTTGGACATGATCATCACCGCCGCTGAAAACCGCGGCGTCGGCAAGCTACTATCGCAGCCGAAAGTGATCACGCAGAACAACGAAAAGGCGATCGTCAAGCAAGGTACCAAGATCCCGGTCCAGACTGTTGTCAACAATACGGTCTCGGTGCAATTCGTGGATGCCGTATTGGAACTCGACGTTACTCCGCAAATCACCGCGGACGGCACCGTATACATGGACGTGACCGTGGAAAACGACCAGATCGACCAAGCGATTCCCCGTGTCGAAGGCATTCCAGCGATTGATACGCAGTCGGCTGAAACGAAGGTGACTGTGAACGATGGCGCAACCGTGGTCATCGGCGGTATCATTGTCACCCAGCAGAATACGTCAATCGATCAGGTGCCGCTCGTAGGGAGCATACCGGTGATAGGAAACCTGTTTAAACACACCACGGTAAGCTCCAGTTCGGCGGAACTGCTGTTCTTCCTCACTCCGCGTATTTTGCCGAGCTAGGGTCCGGTAGGACAGGGAAAGCTATCGCACGAAGTGGTCGAACAGGATAAGGATTCCAGCAGCCGGAGCCGTTACCAGGCACGATTGGAACGGCTTCGGCACGCTCTCGCTCGACTTTCCGCCGACGCTCTTCTCGTAACCCATCTTCCTAACATACGCTATCTTTGTGGTTTTTCCGGCTCTGCCGGGGTCCTCGTAGTCGACGCCTCGTCCGCCACATTTTTCACCGACAGCCGCTACACCATTCAGTCAAAGCATGAAGTTGTCGGCGCTCGCGTCCGAATTCCCAAGAAGGGGCTGTTGCGTGCCTCCGGAGAATTACTGCGCGCGCGCAAATCGTTTCGGCGCGTGGCCTTCTCAGCCACGCAAATGACCATCGCCCAGAAACAGGCCGTGGATTCAGCGGTCTTCAGGAAAGTTCGATGGGTGGATGATGGTGGCGCGATTGAAAAGCTTCGGATGGTCAAGGATGAGTATGAGGTTTCGGTGATGCGCGGAGCCGCTGAAGTCGTCAGCAGAACCTTTGAACGCACGCGTCGCATGCTACATCCGGGAATGAAAGAGCTCGACGTCGCCGCGGAAATTGAACGCGACTTCAAGCGCCGAGGCGCGGAGGGGCCATCTTTCGAAACAATCGTTGCGTCGGGAGTGCGATCCGCCTTGCCCCATGCGCGACCCAGCGCTAAAGCGATCGCGAAAAACGAATTGGTCGTCCTCGATCACGGTGCTATACTTCACGGTTACTGTAGTGACATGACTCGAACAGTCTTTGTAGGTAAGGCACCCCGCAAGGTCAGATCTCTCTACCGGGCGGTGCAGGACGCTTTAGAGGCGGGCAAGGCGGCGGCGCGGCCCGGGAGGAAGGGTCAGGACGTGGACGCTGCCGCAAGAAACGTGCTACGACGCGCCGGAGTGGCGCAATACTTCACTCACAGCACGGGGCACGGAGTGGGCCTGGAAATTCACGAGTCTCCGCGCATTGGTAAGGGAGACGAAACGGTTCTCGCGGAAGGGATGGTGATCACCGTGGAACCTGGCGTTTACATCGAGGGTTTCGGTGGCATCCGCATTGAAGACGATATTGTCGTAACTACGCGCGGCGCAGAGGAACTAACTACGGCTCCCCGGGATCTAATCGAACTCTAAATGGCAAAAAAAAATAAATCAACATCCAGTGCCGGAACACAATCGTCTGGCGTGAACCTCTCCGAGATCGAGCGCCTCTTGGCCTTTATGCGGTCGCACGACCTGGAGGAGCTAGAATATCAGCACGGCGCTCTTCATGTAAGGCTTAAGAAAGCGTCGACCGGAGGTAATTTCGCCGCGCGTTCCCAAGCCGAATTAGCGGCAGTTCCCACTGCTGCATCTGCGGAGAAAATTGCCACGTCGTCCCCCAGTGCGCCGCCTGCGGCCGCGCGCGACCGCTCCGACAACATACACACCATTAAGTCGCCAATCGTCGGCACTTTCTATTCATCCCCGAGCCCGGAAGCGGAGTCCTTCGTTTCGGTAGGCGCAAACGTGGAAGCCGGCCAGGTGCTCTGCATTATCGAAGCGATGAAATTGATGAACGAAATCGAGTCCGAGGTGGCGGGCGAAGTGGTGCGCATCCACGTCGAAAACGGTAAGCCGGTCGAATACGGAGCGCCGCTTTTCGATATCCGCGCGCGCTTTCAGAAGAAGTGACCGTGGCCCAAGGGCGGGGCATCAATGCGGTTGAGCTCCGCGCCCTTTCAGCCGTTCCGTGAGCCGAATGTTCAAGAAAATCCTGATTGCTAATCGAGGGGAAATCGCACTGCGCGTCCTCTGCGCGTGCAGGGAACTGGGCATTCGCACTGTAGCCATCTATTCGGAGGCGGACCGGCACGCCCTGCATGTACGCTTTGCCGATGAGGCGATCTGCATTGGCCCGCCGCGCAGCGCGGATAGCTACTTGAACATCCCCCAGGTGATCAGCGCCGCCGAGATCGCTAATGTAGACGCGATCCATCCGGGTTACGGCTTCCTTTCCGAGAATGCCAACTTTGCCGAGGTCTGCGAGGCCTCGCATATCACCTTTATCGGTCCTTCGCCGGCGGTTATTCGCATGATGGGCGAAAAGGATCGCGCCCGGGTTGAAATGGCCGCAGCCGGGCTACCGATCATTCCGGGCAGCGACGGCGTGGTTCCCGATGAGTCCGCGGCAGCCGACGCCGCCTCGGAAATAGGGTTTCCGCTGATGATCAAAGCGGCGGAGGGCGGCGGTGGCCGCGGCATGCGGATCGTGCGCAACAAAGGAGAGCTGCTACCCGCCTTTCACACCGCGCGCACCGAAGCCGAACAGGCATTCAGCAGCGCCAACGTCTATTTCGAAAAGCTAATTGAAAATCCACGGCACATTGAATTTCAAGTTTTGGGCGACCGGCATGGCCGCGTAATCCACCTCGGCGAGCGCGAATGCTCCCTGCAGCGTCGTCATCAGAAAGTTCTGGAAGAGTCGCCATCCACGGTGATCGATCGTGCCACTCGCGAACGCCTTGGTACCCAAGTAGTGGAGGCCCTGACCAAGATCGGATACTCCAGCGCCGGCACCGTCGAGTTCCTCCGCGATTCTTCGGGCAGCCTCTATTTCATTGAGATGAACGCGCGCATTCAGGTGGAGCATCCGGTAACGGAAATGGTTACGGGTATCGATCTGGTGAAATCGCAGATACGCTTGGCTGCCGGCGAGCGCATGGAAGAGGTCGTCCGCCCCGTGAAATTTCACGGACATGCCATCGAATGCCGGATCAATGCCGAAGATCCCGAAAAATTCACGCCATCGCCCGGTCGAATTACCGCTTTCCGCGTCCCGGGCGGTCCGGGCGTGCGCGTCGACACCGCCGCATATTCAGATGCCGTCGTGCCGCCCTACTACGATTCTTTGGTGGCGAAATTAATCGCTTTTGGCGACGACCGCACTGAAGCGATTGCACGAATGCACCGCGCGCTCGACGGGTTCGTCGTCGAGGGAATCAAAACCACCATTCCTCTCCACAAGCGCATCATCACGCACAAGGACTTCGTCTCCGGAAATTTCGACACGCACTCGCTCGAGCGAATGTTTGCGCCGGAAACGAAGCAGTAGGGGCCGGTTGTAGGGCGCAACGCGCGAGCTAGGTGGCGGCTCGGCTGGGGCGTGAGACAATATCTGTCGCGTGAGGCCTGGTTTTGTTTCCGTCGCTTTATCCCATCATCGATTCGAGCCTTCCAGAAAATCGAATCGTCTCGTTCGCTGAAGCGCTGGCGGGCGCGGGCGTCCAGTTGATACAACTTCGCCTTAAACTGGCCTCCGCCGCCGTCGTCTACTCTCAAACGCGCGCGCTGCTTGCCTCGATTGGCTCCCGCGGGATGCGTTTGATCGTGAATGACCGCCTTGATATTGCCGCGATCACCGAAGCGGGCGGCGTACACGTGGGCCAGGACGATCTCCCGGTCGAATCCGCGCGCAAGATATGCGGCGCCGGGCGGTGGGTAGGTGTTTCGACACACAATCTGGAGCAACTTCGCGAGGCGGATCGCACTTCAGCGGATTATATTGCCGTGGGGCCGATCTTTCCGACGGCCACAAAAGGCAATCCTGATCCTGTTGTCGGACTCGATTTTATTCGCGCGGCGCGTCGAATCACCCAGAAGCCGCTCGTGGCCGTCGGCGGAATCACAGTTGAAAGGTCCGAGGAAGTCTTCCGGGCAGGCGCTGATTCCGTAGCGGTGATTCGCGATTTAATTTCGGCGGACGATCCCGCGGCGCGTGTTCGTGAATATCTTGCAGCTGCAGAACGCGCACGAGCCACTTGAAGCTGGAATCGACACGAAGGCTGGAGAGAAAAAGTGAGCAGCGCCGTGAAAGCACCACCCGCCACTGGTGAATTGGTCAAAGGCCTCGGGCTGTTCGATTCCACGATGATTGTGGCCGGCTCGATGATCGGTTCCGGCATTTTCATCGTTTCCAGCGACATCGCGCATCAGGTTCAAAGTCCGGGTTTGCTTATCCTCGTCTGGATCGCGTCAGGCGTCATGACCATTATCGCCGCGCTTTCTTATGGCGAATTGGCGGCGGCCATGCCGCATGCCGGAGGCCAATACGTCTACCTGCGCGAATCGCTCGGCCAGATTTGGGGCTTTCTCTACGGCTGGACGATGCTGCTGGTGATTCAAACCGCCACAATCGCGGCCGTGGCCATCGCCTTCGCGAAATTCACGGCCGTAATTTTCCCGTGGTTTTCAGCCTCTTCATGGTTTGGGAGGGTAAGCACGTTTGGGCCATGGCACTTCTGGTTCGGCTCGCTTGGTCCTTACCACGTGGGGCTCAACCGGCAGAATCTGCTGGCTATTCTTTCGATCGTGCTGCTTACTTGGGTGAACACGCGCGGCCTGCGGCTAGGAAAAATCGTACAGAACGTTTTTACCGTCACCAAGGCCGGCGCGCTTGCCGCCCTGGTTTTGCTTGGGTTTTGGTTCACCACGGCCGCGGCGCGCTCAGCAAACTTCACGGCGTTCTGGCGGCACGCCGGCTGGTCCGTGATGCATCCGTATCCCCCGGATTCTCCCACGCGCATGATCGGCACGCTCACGCTGATTGGCGTCGCCATGGTCGGCTCGCTCTTTTCCATGGACGCATGGAACAATGTCACCTTCACCGCCGCGGAAGTCAAAAATCCGCATCGCAATTTGCCGCTTGCGCTCGCTATGGGTACCGGCATGGTGGTCCTGCTGTACATCCTGGCGAATCTCGCGTATCTCCGCGTTCTGCCGCTCAGTGGCGATCCGCACGGTGCTACCGCGCTTGCGCGCGGCATCTCGTTTGCCGCGGACCAGCGCGTGGCCACGGCTGCTCTGCAAGTGATCTTCGGGCCCGCAGGCGCAATCCTGATGGCCCTCGCGATCCTGATTTCCACGTTTGGATGTAACAATGGATTGATTCTTTCGGGCGCGCGCATCTACTACGCGATGGCCAAGGACGGCGTCTTCTTTCGCTCCGTCGGAAATATCAGCCGCCGCCATGTGCCTGCCGTGGCGCTGGTCGTTCAATGCGTGTGGGCTTCGCTTCTTTGCCTTTCCGGCACCTACAGCCAACTGCTAGACTTTCTGATATTCGCCGTGGTCATCTTTTACATTCTCACGCTCACGGGCCTTTTCGTTCTTCGCTGGAAGCGGCCGGACATGCCTCGGCCCTATCGCGCGATCGGATATCCGGTGCTGCCGGCGATCTATTTGGTGATGGCCGTGTTTCTCGAAATTCAATTGCTGCGCTATAAGCCACAATACACATGGCCTGGGTTGATCATCGTGCTGCTCGGAGTTCCCGTTTACGCCGCGTGGCGGCTGCTTTCAAAGCCGGACGTCATCGGCGAACGCGCCAGTGGTGGCGCTTGAAGTCCTAGGTCCGTTTATGGACAATCTCATGCCCGCGAATTAGCCCGAGACGCTGCCGGAGAGACTGAATGGCCGGTCAACTTTTTGCCACCAAGCCGCTAAATGTAATCATGCAGGAGGCCAGCGAAACCGGCGAAGGATCGCTGCGGCGGGCGCTCGGGCCGATCAACCTGATTACGCTAGGCATCGGCGCGATCATCGGCGCGGGCATCTTCGTTCTCACGGGAACAGCCGCTGCTACCGCCGCCGGACCGGCCATCGTCGTTTCTTTTATTTTCTCCGGCATTGTGTGCGCCTTTGCGGGCCTCTGTTATGCCGAGTTTGCCTCGCTCATACCGATCGCCGGCTCGGCCTACACCTACGGCTACGCAACGCTGGGCGAGATTTTCGCTTGGATCATCGGCTGGGACTTGATCTTGGAATACGCGTTTGGCGCTGCCACGGTCGCTTCTGGCTGGAGCGGCTATTTCGTCAGTTTACTTGACGACCTGGGCCTGCACATTCCGCCGCAATGGATAGCCACGCCGGGCACGCAACTGGTGTTCTATCAGGGGCACTGGGACACGCTCTCCTCGACCAAGGTGATGCTTGCGAGAGCCGGCGTGAATCCCGCCACGCTTCCGCACGCAGTGGGCGTCTTCAATCTGGTCGCGTTTGTTGCTA
>JBOGMW010000122.1:0-2044 GCA_050746805.1 Candidatus Acidiferrales bacterium
TCTTGAAGGGTCTCCGTTGTTTTACGGAAAAGTGCGCCATCGAGAAACGCAATTTCGTTCCCGGACAGCACGGCCAGGCGCGCCGCCCCACAATGGTCGGCTACGGTATCCAGTTGCGCGAAAAGCAGAAGGTGAAGCGCACCTATGGTCTCTTGGAGCGCCAGTTCCGCAACTATTTCGAAGAAGCGGAGCGCGTCAAGGGCCCGACTGGCTCGAACCTGATGGTCATGCTCGAGCGCCGGTTGGACAACGTCGTCTACCGCATGGGGCTGGCCGGCTCGCGCGCGCAGGCGCGCCAGCTCGTCCTTCACGGTCACATTCGCGTGAAGGACCGCAAGGTCAATATTCCCAGCTACCTCGTGAAAGTTGGCGAAGAAATCGCGCTGAAGGACAACATGCACCAGAACGCCACGGTCCTCGAAGCGAGTAACTTGGCCCAAAGCCAGGGCGTCGCGCCGTGGCTCGATATCGACCGCGAAAATTTCAAGGCGCGTGTGGTGGCGATGCCCCGTCGCGAAGACGTCCAAACGCCGCCGATGAACGAGCAGCTCATCGTCGAACTGTACTCGAAATAACGCGCATCCCCGATTTTCAGCAATCGTACGTTTGCAGGTCCGCCGCGGGCGGGCCGGAAGGAAGGCAAAGATGTGGAAAGGTTTTCAGAAGCCGAAGCGCTTAGCCGCCGAACCCGAGTCGCTCACTGATAAGTTCGGAAAGTTTACCGCGCAGCCGTTCGAGCGCGGCTGGGGTACCACCGTGGGTAACGCGCTGCGGCGCGCCCTGTTGAGCTCCATCGAAGGCGCTGCGATCACCGCCGTCAGAATTGAAGGCGTGCTGCACGAATTTTCTCCCATTCCCGGCGTGGTTGAGGACGCGACCGACATCATCCTCAATCTCAAGCAGATTCCCTTGAAGCTCAATACCGATCAGCACAAAACCATCATGCTCAACGTGCAGACGCCCGGCCCAGTCACTTCCGCCCAAATCGAGGAAGATGCTGATATCGCCGTGCTCGACAAAAGCATCTACATCGCCACCGTTAGCGAGGGTGGCAAGCTTGAAATGGAATTGCGCATCAAGAACGGCCGTGGCTACGTGGCAGCCGACCGTAACTTCGACGAGGATCTTTCCATCGGCTACATCCCTATCGATTCGGTTCACTCGCCGGTGCGCAAAGTGAATTACGCCGTCGAGGCCGCGCGTCTCGGACAGATGACCGATTACGAAAAGCTCACCCTCGAGGTTTGGACCAACGCCGCCATCACTCCGCAGGACTCTATCGGCTTGGCCGCAAAGCTGGTCAAGGACCACATGAGCATCTTCATCAATTTCGAGGAGCAGCCGGACTTGCCCGAGGAAGCCGTCGAAAACTACGCCGATCCGCGTCTCGAATATCTCGACCGCTCGGTGGAGGAGATGGAGCTCTCCGTCCGTTCCTACAATTGCCTGAAGAATGCCAATATCCAAAATCTTCGCGAGCTCGTGCAGAAAACCGAATCCGAAATGCTCAAGACCAAGAATTTCGGGCGCAAGTCGCTCAACGAGATCAAGGACATCCTCACCAAGATGGGCCTCAGCCTCGGCATGAAGTTCGACGAGCACGGCCGCATCATCTGGCCGCCGCTGCCCAGCCAAACCTCCATGTCTTCTTCGGAGGAAACCGCTGCCGTTTAATTTCGCGCGGCCACGGAACCGGACATGAGACACCTTATATCGGGCCACAAACTAGGACGCAATCCGGCGCATCGCCGCGCCACGCTCCGCAATCTCGTCACCAACCTCGTCGAGAAGGAGCGCATCCAGACCACCCTGCTGCGCGCTAAGGCTGCGCGTCCGCTCGCGGAGCGCATGATCACTCTCGGCAAGCGCGATTCGCTCCACGCGCGCCGCCAGGCCGCCTCATTCCTCACGACGCCCGGCGCCACCAAGAAGCTTTTCGCCGATCTCGCGCCGCGCTTCGCCGATCGCCCCGGCGGCTACACCCGCATCATTCGCACCGGCTGGCGCATCGGAGACGGCGCCGAACTTGCCATCCTCGAATTCA
>JBOGMW010000123.1:0-2826 GCA_050746805.1 Candidatus Acidiferrales bacterium
ATTGTGGGCCCTTTGAAGCGCTGGTATATGCCGACGCGGAAGCGTACGCATCCTTTGGCAAATACAACAAGCCGGGGACGATTCCCCTGGCATACGGCGCGGAGGTCCAGCAGGGATGCCCATACGATTGTGGGCTATGCCCCGACCATCAGCAGCACACCTGCCTCGGAATTATTGAAGTGAACAGCGCCTGCAATATGAACTGTCCATTATGCTTTTCGGAAGCTCGGCCCGGCTTCAGTCTCACAATGGAAGAAGTCGAACAGATGCTCGACGATTTTGTGCGTACCGAAGGCACTCCTGAGGTGGTTCAATTTTCGGGGGGTGAACCGACGATCCATCCCCAAATCATCGACTTCGTTCGGGCGGCAAAGCTCCGGGGCATCCGGTCCGTAATGATCAATACGAATGGCAAGCGCATCGCGAAAGATGATCGGTTCCTGGAACAGCTAAACGAGATACGACCTTCGATTTATTTCCAATTCGATGGCTTCGATTCGAACACCTATCGAGTTCTGCGAGGCGAGCCAGACATTCTGGAAGAAAAGATTCGAGCTCTCGACCGCTTGGCCGAAATCGGGCTGATCGTCACGCTAGTTCCGGCCATCGAGCGCGGCGTGAATGAACATGAAGTCGGTAAGATCATTGATCTTGCAATCAGGCATCCTGCTGTTCGCGGCATTAACTTTCAGCCCGCCTTTCACGCTGGCCGCCACACCAAGCACGATCCCATGACCCGCATGACGATCCCGGACGTTCTGAGACTTATCGAATCTCAGACATCAGGAAAATTCCAAGTCAGTGATTTTGTTCCCGTTCCCTGCTGCTTTCCAACCTGCAATTCCGTTACCTATGCCTTTATCGACGGTGAGAAAATCACTCCGCTACCGCGCATCGTCAACGTGTACGATTATCTCGACTACATCAAGAATCGAGTTGTGCCGGATTTAAGTCTTGAAATAAAAGGGGCTCTGGAGGGCCTATGGTCCTCATCCTCCGTAGCGGGCTCACCGAAATCCCTTGATCAACTTACGCTCTCGTGCCAAGCATGTGGGTTGCCGGAAAATCTCACAATCGGCGACATCGCCCAGCACATCATCATGATCATGTTGCAAGACTTCATGGATCCGTGGACCTTCAATCAGAAGAACCTGATGAAATGCTGCAAGGAATTCTTGCTGCCTGGCGGCAAACAGATACCATTCTGCGCGTATAACTCCGTCGGATATCGCGAGCAGGCGCGCGCCCAACTGGAAGCCGCGGAGCCCGATCGAATCGTCGCGCGCAAGGAAGGTCGGCCCTTCATCCCACGGCCCATTACATTCCGTTTTGAGGAACCAGTGGAGTCGCGAGCACACTCTCTGCTGAATCCGAACGGAATAACCGGAGCGACGGACCTATGACGGTAGGCTCTGATTCCGACACCGCAAAAACAGTCAAACAGTGCTGTGCACGGCTGTATGAGAGCAACATCGCCAAAATCCTGCTGGGCGATTCCTTTCACCCGGGAGGTATGCGGTTGACAGAGCGGCTTGGCACGCTCCTGAGTCTCAAACGGCATGCATGCGTGCTTGATGTGGCCAGCGGGACAGGGACCAGCGGGTTATTTCTCGCGGGGCGTTTCGGATGTGAGGTTGTTGGCGTTGATTACAGCGGCCAGAACATGGAGCGGGCGAATGAACTTGCAGCGAATCGGGGCCTAGCTTCCCGCGTGCATTTCGAAATGGGAGACGCCGAGCGGCTTCAATTCCCTGACGCGTCCTTCGACGCGGTAGTTTGCGAATGCGCGTTTTGCACTTTTCCGGACAAGGCCACCGCTGCGCGCGAGTTTGCGCGCATTCTTCGCCCGGGCGGGCGCGTTGGCATCAGCGACCTCACGCGCGGATCTGTCCTGCCCAAGGAACTGGAAGGCCTGCTTGCCTGGATCGCTTGCATTGCCGACGCACAACCCCTCGAAAGCTACGCCGATTACCTGCGATCCGCGGATCTCGATGTAGAAGCGGTCGAGAATCACGACCGAGCCCTCATCGATATGGTCCATCAGATCCGATTGAAGCTCCTGAGCGCCGAAGTTCTGGTGGGTCTCAAGAAGCTGACCCTGCCGGACGTTGACTTCGCGTCCGCCAAGCAAATGGCCAGGGTTGCGCGCGACGCCATTCAACAGAACCAGTTAGGTTACGCGATCCTGGTCGCCAGGAGAAAGTTTTAGAGAGGCCGCAGGTCGCGATTCGCCCAAACAGAGAAGGAGGCAGTCATACAAACTGCCTCTGCTCCATCTCTGTTCCCGCTGTGATGGCTGCCCTGCTGGGCTACGTCCACCCATTCAGCTCGGAGCCATGGCGGCAAGTTCAAGGAACGACGCAAGCTTTGCCGTCGCCCGGAACTGCGGAATGGGATCGAGCTCCTTGAATGCGCTCGTGAACGCGTTGGAGAGACTCCAAGTCGTTCGTGGAGCGAATTCCTGGACCTGCGGATTGAAATACAGGTCGTGAACGCGTCGGGCCAGGTGCTTGGGAACGTCCAATTCACCCTGCACGAACGCGCGATAGATGACCAGTTTTGCTGATTCGTCAGGAATCCGCGTTCCCTTCCAAGCCTCGACCTGTTTCTTCATCGGCTCGAAATTCCGCTGGATCCGGTCGATTCCGATGGAGAGCACGTCGACGAGGCTGAAATGTTTGCTGTGCTTCGCCAATACCGGCGTGAAATCTCCGTGGAACGCCATGTTGTCGCAAACGAGCACGCGATAGCCGACCGTCACCGCGAGTCGCATCGACTTGTCGTTCGAATTGCGGATGCCCACGGAAAAGCGGCAACCGTCAAAGG
>JBOGMW010000124.1:0-3428 GCA_050746805.1 Candidatus Acidiferrales bacterium
CACCTACATCCAGTGCGGCGCGCGGGAGAAGCCCACTCTGTACGAAGTGAAGGACGGCAAGCCAAACCTCATCAACTTCCAGTTCGAGAACGGCACTTACATCGTTCCGAAAGTGCTCGACAGCGGCTACCTCGCGATCGGCAAGAAGAAGCTCGCCTTCACACGCCACCAGGAGCCGCAACCCACGCAGGGAGACAAGTAATGAACGAACCCATTCAAGAAAAAGCGCCAAAGCCGCCCGGCCTGCTGCCCAAGCATGTCCAGTCGTGGCTGATTGTGGGACTGGCCGTCTTGATGGTGGTCATCATGTGGGCGACCAGCCCCAAAAAGCCACAGAGCCAGGCCAAATCCAATGCACCCGTCGCCCAGGGTCCCGCACCGTTACAGGTAAACGAAACCGAGATTGCCGACTTGCAAACCCATATTGAAGAGCTGCAACACCAGGAAGTGGTCGCGCAGAACGCGCTGACCCAACAGACCAAGCTGCTTGGCAACGCGGCTGCGGGCTCCCAGCAAACACAGACCTCCAGTGCGGACGGCAACGCACCGGCTGGACATGAGGAAGACCCGATACAGGCGGAACGCAAGAAGCGGGCATATCTTTCGCTGTTTGCCTCGAACGTGGCGCTCAGCTACCGGAAAGGCACTGCATCCGAGCCCGATGGGGCGGCGACCGAAAAGCAAAGTCCTAATTCCGCAAGTCCTACTCCTCAGTCGTCCGGTTTGGATCCGACGGCTCAAATCGCCCAGTTGCTGAAACAGATGCAGCCGCCTGTAATCGCACAGCTCCCAGCCGCTCCTCAATCCAGTGTCGCGCCTCCCGTTCCGACCCGCAGCCCCTCAGCGAGTCCCACGGAACAGGAACCAGACACGAAGGAGGTGGCCAAGCCTGCCGCCACGCCGTCCGGCACGTCGGGCGTGGCGGCAGGAAAAACCTACATCATCTTTGAAGGCACGATTCTCGAAGCCGTTCTCATCAACCGGCTCGACGGATCGTTTGTGGGACCTGTCGAGTGCCTGCTTAGCGACGACATCTACTCGCACGACCGCCAGCACCTGCTGATTCCAGCGGGCACCAAGATTCTGGGCGAAGCCAAGAAGGTGGAGTCTCAGGGCCAGACCCGTCTTGCTGTCGCGTTCCACCGCCTTCTCATGCCAGACGGCTATTCCGTGAGCCTCGACCAATTCAAGGGACTCGACCAGATCGGCGACACCGGGTTGCGCGATCAGGTGAACAACCACTATCTCCGCATTTTCGGTGTCTCGCTCGCCGTCGGCGCTTTGGGAGCCGTGGCCGAGGCAGGCACCGGGAGTGCTTTCACGGATTCAGGTAGCGACCTGATGCGCCAGCAATTCGCTTCCAGCATGGCGCAGTCCTCCGAACAGATTCTCGACCGATTCCTGAACATTCTGCCAACCGTGACGATCCGCGAAGGACATCGCGTGAAGGTGTACCTCTCGGGTGATTTGGCGTTGCCCGATTACAACAACCACAAAATGCCTTCCGATTTCTGAAGGCGAGAAAGGATGAAAGGTCAATGAAAAAGAGAATATTCGCTGTTTTGCTCGTAATGGGGTTATGCGTTGGTACCGCGTCGGCTCAGTTTGGATTCGGAATCGTTTACGATCCCACGAATTACGCAAATGCACTGCTGCGCTATGCCGAACTCGAACAGCAGCTCGTTCAACTGAAGAACAGCTATGCCCAGCTTGTCACGCAGTACAACCTCGCGCTCCAGATGTCGAAAAATCTACAGAACATGCCCGCCCGTTACCAGGCTCTCTTCTCGCAATGGCGTTACGTCACCGCGCAGGACACCTACGGAAACACCGGAACCTGGGTGGGTGGCATCAACTCCGGCCTTCTTCCCACCGTGAACACAGGCTACCAGCAAGCGACAACTCCGCTACTTCCTTACAGTTCGGCTCAGTTGGGCGGGATGACTCCCGATGAACTCAACCGCGTGCAGTCCCAATATGCCTCGGTTGAACTGGCCGACGGCGCAAACACGACTGCGATGGCCACAATTGGCTCGATCCGGGACAACTCGCAGGACCTTCAGACGCAGATCAACCATCTCGAACAGGATTCGTTCTCCTCTGACCCAAGCCTCAATACCGAAATCTCGGTGCTCAACAAGATCAATGCGGCGGGTGTGCTGACGCTGCGCACTCTCCAAGACTCGAACAAGCTGCTCGCCTCGCTCTTGGAAGAGCAGACCATTCTCGCCAAACAGCAACGCGAGGCCACAACCAATTCCATTAATGGCGACATCGAGCGGCGCGCGAACCTCGCCGGCAACATGGCCCAGGTCACGAGCACTCTCACCAGCTCGCTTCAAAGCTTTCAAATGCCGTAAAAGCAGCCACCCAGCAGCGTCGAAGGAGCCGCAGCCATGCAAACCGACTATCTTCAGTTCATCTTTCAGGCGATCAACAATCTCCTCACCCAAAATCTCGGTTTCTTCGACGCGATGGGCCAGAACCTGTTTCGCATGTTCGCAACGATTCTCGTTGTTTGGTACGGCGTGAAATCCGCGCTCTCCGCAGCCAGCGGCAAGCACTTTCTCCACTTCGATAACTTCGCGGCGCTGCTGCTGACCATCAGCTTCGGATTTGGAATGGTGAACTACTACAGCACTCCCATTCCTGGAATTGGCAGGAGCTTTCATAACCTCATCACCGACGAAGCGCAGTTCCTTTCCGGCAAAATCAATCAGAACTCGCTTCAAAGCGTCGAGCAGGGCATCACCGACTTCGAAACCCGCCTCGATATGCCAGGCTTCACCGACATTCTCGGAACCGCCATCTACGTTGTAGTTGTCATTCTGCTCGCCGCAGCCCAGGCCATCGCCTTTGTGGTGATTGCCTATGGATTCATCGCTACAGCCGTTTGCGTTTTGGTTGGCCCTATCTTCATACCCTTTTTCATCGTTCCCACGCTCGAATGGCTCTTCTGGGGCTGGTTCAAGGCGTTCATCCAATACGCCTTCTATCAGGTGATCGCCTCGTCGGTCGTCTTCATTATCGGAAACCTGCTGATCGGCAGTCTCCAGCTTCCGCCTCCGGGCTCGCTCTCCACGGTGCAGTTGATGGCCTGGTTTCCAGTGTTGTTGATCGTCCTTGTCGCTTCCGTCTACGCGCTCTTAAAAATACCCACGCTGACCAATCACATCTTCAGCGGCACCTCCGGCACGTCGTCGGCTGCCATTCTCGAAAGGATGTTCGGATGAACAACGACGCGAGTTTCCAAAATGCCAAGCGGCTTTATCTCGAACAGTACGGCGATCCAATGGTGACCAATACTTATCTCAAGATTGCGCTGGTGCTTCTCTCCCTTGTGGCCATCGGCCTGGCCCTGGTGGACTTGAAAACGATTCGGACCTTCCAGAACTTCAGGCCGCTGGTGATCCGCATCGACCAACTCG
>JBOGMW010000125.1:0-2361 GCA_050746805.1 Candidatus Acidiferrales bacterium
CGCGGCACGCAAGCTCGGCATGGAACCCGGCCTGTATCAGTACATGAAGTACCCAGAACGCGAGATCACCGTATACATTCCGGTGGCACTCGATAACGGCCATGTGCAAATTTTCACCGGCTATCGCGTGCTGCATTCGACGGTGCGCGGACCGGGAAAGGGCGGTATTCGATTCTCGCCGGACGTTAGTTTGGACGAGGTACGGGCGCTCGCGGCGTGGATGACGTGGAAATGCGGGGTGGTGAATATTCCCTTCGGGGGCGCAAAAGGTGGCGTGATTTGCGATCCGGAAAAACTATCGAAGCCGGAGCTCGAACGGCTGACGCGCCGCTACACCGCACAATTGGCAGACTGGTTCGGGCCGGAGCGCGACGTGCCGGCGCCGGACATCGGCACGAATGAACAGACGATGGCGTGGGTGATGGATACGTACGCGATGCACGTGCGGCAAGCGACCACGGCGGTGGTGACGGGCAAGCCGCTGGATTTGGGCGGATCGCAAGGCCGCCGCGAAGCCACGGGCCGGGGTGTGATGATCTGCTGCGACAAGGCTGTGGCGAAATTCAAGATGAAGCGCGAGAAGTGCCGCGCGATCGTGCAGGGTTTTGGAAACGTGGGCTCGAACGTGGCGCTGCTGATGCACGAGGCCGGTTACAAGATCATCGGGGTGGCGGATATCCATGGCGGGCTCTACAACGAGAACGGCTTTGATGTGCCCAAGCTGAACGAGTGGGTTTACGGCCAGGGAAAGCGGCTGCCGGATTTCCCGGAGGGAGGCGAGAAATTAAGCGCGCAAGATCTGCTGTTTCGCCCATGCGATATTTTGATCCCAGCGGCTACGGAAAATCAGATTACCGCTGAGAATGCGCATCGCGTGGATTGCAAGGTTCTGTGCGAAGGCGCCAACGGGCCGACCACGTCGCACGCGGACGCGGCCATTAGGCAAAAGGGAATCTTCGTGTTGCCGGATATTCTGGCGAATGCCGGCGGGGTGACGGTCAGCTATTTCGAGTGGGTACAGGACCGGCAGGGCTTTTTCTGGCGGGAGCGAGAAGTTAACGAGCGCCTGCAAGATGTTATGGAACAAAGCTTCGATCAAGTGGTACGCTACGCGGAAACTCACGGGGTCGATAACCGAATCGCGGCCTATATTCTGGCGATCGACCGCGTTGCTCGTGCACTCAAGCTGCGCGGTTTCTATGCGTAGCCCGGCCCACGTACAAATTCGAAATAGGAGGCGGCCCTGTTCCCCGAGTCCATTTCTCCGGGCGCTGAAAAATCGGAAGAACAGCATCGGAGGGATATTTGCGCCGTGGGCCGCTGGATTCACGATCGAGGCTTCGTGGCCTCCACGGACGGGAACATCTCCGTCCGGCTTGGTTCCGACCGTATCCTGACGTCACCGACCTGCATGAGCAAGGGCATGATGGCGCCCGAAGACTTGGTGATCACCGATCTCGACGGGCATCACGTGTGCGGCGGCCGCAAAGCATCCTCCGAAATTGCGATGCACGTGCTGATTTACCGCCTACGGCCAGACGTGACAGCCGTTTGCCACGCGCATCCGCCAATCGCCACCGGATTCGCGGCGGCGGGGATGGCTCTTGATAAGCCGATATTGTGTGAGCTGGTAATCGGATTAGGACGAGTGCCGCTGGCGCGCTACGGAACTCCGGGAACATCCGAGCTCAGCGACGCGATTGAGCCTTTCGTGGCCGAACATGATGCGATCCTGATGGCCAATCACGGGGCGGTCACGTACGGACCAGATTTGCTGACGGCTTTTCTCCGCATGGAGACGACTGAACACTTCGCTCACGTTGCCCTGGTGACCGAACTGCTGGGCAAGCAGAAAATGCTTTCCAGCGTGGATGTAGGGAAGCTCGTTGTCGCGCGAACGCGTTACGCCGCGGGTTCGAGCGCTCCGGCAGCGGGCCTGCGGCAAAGCGCCGCGAATGGCAATAGCACGGAAAGAATTTCGCTGACGCGCCGCGAGCTCGATTCGCTGATCGATGAAGCCGTCCGGCGGGATCGCGCGCACCGCTGAACGGCCTCGAACGGAGCGTTTAGGTGCTGCTTTCTTATTCTTCAACTTCGATGTAACTCGTCCTACCCTCAAAATGAAACGCCTTGATTCCCTGGCCGTCGGTTACGACCGAGGAGTAACTAGCCTTGTCATCCGACTGTTTCCACTCGACCGGCGCTTCGGCGATCGTTTTGCCGCCGCTCTTCAGCGTCACCGTAGATCCGTTGGCTACAACTCGATAGGTTCCTGCCTTCACCGGTTTTCCACCGAGCGAAGTTGGCGTGGAAATGTCCATGTTTGTGCTGGCGGTTTTCGCTTCGTTCGCGATTGCAGGA
>JBOGMW010000126.1:0-13947 GCA_050746805.1 Candidatus Acidiferrales bacterium
GCATGGACGATCCTTTCGAAAAACCTCGGCGGCTGCGGAGTGCCCGGACTCACCTACCTGGGCACCCTGGGGTCCAACCTCAATTACAACAACATCTGCATCGCAGAAACGGAAAACAAGCTTCCCGACGGTTGGAAGCCGTTCCACGTGCAAAAGGGCTTCAAACCGACAGACAACGTGGTTAGCATCTTCAGCGGCTGGAGCCTGAACAACGTCGCTTGGTTTCCCGCGATGCCCTACCACGAACTGATCAACAACTGGCTGACGCATTTCTTCTCGTTCGGCACCAGCGCCGCCACGTTGCTGCTCGATCCAACCGTCGCCCGCGAGGCGAAGGAAAAAGGATTCAACTCGAAGGAAGAGCTAAGTGACTACTGGTCGAAGAACTCGAAGACGCCTGCGTGTCTCTACTGGGACACGCACAGGCCCCAGTTGAAGCAGGCACAGGCGGGCGTCGAGCCCTACGCCTCGTATCTGAAGATGGGCGACGCCGATATTCCGTTCCAGCGCTTCTACCGCCGAGGCCGTTTTGGCGGGCCGCCCGTTCCCAACCCGAAATCTTCGATTGAGATCATCGTGCTCGGAGGCGAGACCAACACCTACTGGGCTGGTGGGGACTTCAGCTACATGACGAGCGCTTCGATCGACAAGTGGACGTGACGACCCGGCGAGGATCGTCAGCCTGATGAGGGCGACCATCAGTACGAGTCAGTTTGTGTGCGTTGCGTATCATCCAGCCCAGCCCCGCCGGGCTAGGCTCAACTTCTCGTTCCTTCTCGACACACAACGCCATGACCTCGCCAACGGTATTGGCGAGTTGGATTCCATCGGCAAAACGCAACAGTTCCGTAAAGGATGCATTACGCAGTTCGGATAAACACGTGTCGCGGAGCAAGGCCGATTCAGGAAGTTAAGATCTCCAGCGGCTACGGCGACAACGTCGTCACATGCAGTCATCTCAAAGGGCAACCGCAGCGCGATAGGCGTTCAAACCGGCGCGATCCTTTTGCTGGCAAAGAAAAACAGAGTGATATCAGGCTGAGTCAAAAGACTTCTCGACTGTAGACGATTTTGTAGCGTTGAGAGCTTCTCTGGCCAACGGCCCGCAATAGCGTTCAAGCCCTAACCCCACGCACGATGCGTGCGCGGCATTCGCCGAAACCCATCGAGACATGTGCCTGGCGGCGGGCACGAGCCTTGAAGACGACTTCATCCTCGTCTTGCAAGTATTGCCGATTCTCCCCGTTGGGCAAATGTAGGGGCTCGGTGTGCTCCAACAGGCAGGCCCTGCTCTCATCCGTCGGACCCGATGCCGTGCCGCTGCCCAAAAGATCACCGGTGCGCAAATTGCAGCCATTGCTCGTATGGTGCGCGATCATCTGCGCGAAACTCCAATATGCATACTTAAAGTTGGTCGCAACGATGCGAGCCGATTGCTCGCCTGAGTCGCGCATTGCGCGTGTCGAAATAAATGCTTCGAGTTCGATGTCGATGCCGCCTTCCACCCGGTCTGCTTGGTTTTCGAGGTACGGAAGCGGACCAGGAAAATCGGCTTGCGGCGGTGTAAAGATCGGCGCGCAGAACGGCGCGAGAGCGTCTGCGGTGACTAGCCAAGGCGATATCGTGGTCGAGACACTTTTGCTCAAAAATGGGCCAAGCATGCTTTCCCAAAACTGAACGTCGCGCGCCGACCAGTCGTTGAGCAAGCAATAGCCGAAGATGTGCGATGAGGCTGACTCGATCGGAATCGGAGATCCGAGCGGATTACCGGCGCCGATAAACGCGCCGATTTCGAGCTCGAAATCGAGCGCCCGCGACGGGCCGAATTGCACAACACCATCGGCGTCTTTGAATTGGCCATGCGGGCGTCGCACCGGTTCGCCGCTGATGCCGACGGAACTGGCGCGCCCGTGGTAGGCGACCGGCATGTAACAGAGCGCGGGCGCCAACTGCGAGTCCAACGGCTTTCGCACAACTCGCTGCGCATGAAATGTGGAACAGACGAAGTCGGTAAAATCGCCGATCCGTGTGGGAAGCAACATCTCCACCGATGACATCGGGACAAGCAGACGATTCGCATTCGATTCGACGCGTGATCGTTCTGGACCATCGACTCGCAGTAGATCCGATATGCGTGCTCGCAGAACGGAGGCGGACCGTACCCCGAGAGCCATCAGCGGATTGAGCGAGTCTCCGGAGGCCGCGCGAGCGGCAACTTCGGCCTCTCCCGAGAACAAACCGAGTTGAAGAGCGGCAGCCAGATCGAAGACAGCGTCACCGATCGCCACTCCGCCTCGGTCGATTCCGCCTTCGCGGAAGATCCCGAAGGGGAGATTTTGAATGGGAAAGTCCGACTCAGGTAGATTTGCTGATGGAACCCAACTGCGGCGCGAGGGATCGTGCGTTTCATTCAGTTTCATCGACGGACCACGTCCGTTCCGTTCTTGCGCTCGTTGTGATAGCGGGCCATGCCGCCAAAAAGAACCGGCAGACTGAGCCTGTCCCCCTCGCCGTCAAATTCCCGATAGCAGGCGTGTACGTTCACGACAATTCGCTCCGGATCGGTCCAGTCGGAGAAGGCATCGAGGATGATGTCCCGAGCGGCCTCCTCGTATGACATTCCCGCGTCGAACCGCTTGCGGGATTCATCGCGGACATATGCAAGGTAGTGTTTCAACGCTCGGACCCCGGACTTGTTCGTGATCGGGCCGTGACCTGGAACCACAGTCTCTACATCCCATTCTAGAATCGTGTCGCAGGCTCGAATCCAATTGCCGATCGGTCCTTCCCAAATCACGGGATGGCCGCCCGCGAACAAAATATCTCCGGTGAAAAGAGTTTTGTCGGCGGGAACAAACGCGACGATGTCGCCGCGCGTATGCGCGGGGCCGAGTTCGAAGAGACGGACTTCCTTGTTGCCGACGTGCAACGTGAGTTCGCGATTAAAAGTGCGCGAGGGCAGAACGGGGCGAATGCCGGTGAAATCGAAGCGGCTACCAAGAACTTCCTGGAAGAAAGCTCCCGCTTCTCCGGTCATCGGATAACGAGGCGCCGCGCTTTGCTCCTTCATTTCTTCGAGGCACGCCGTTGACGCAATAATTTGCGCGCTGACTATAAGTTGGTTTCCGTTGGTGTGGTCGGGGTTCGAGTGCGTATTTACCAGGGTTCCGATATTGCTGGCAGATGCTTCGGCGGCGCGCATGAGGTGGAGCATTTCTCGCGTGAGCTTCAGATCCATAAGGGTGTCGATAAGGAGTGCTTCACCGCTCTCGACAATCAGACCCGCATTGCTGTATCCCCACGTCCCGTCCGGCTGGAGATATGCGTAGCAGCCATTGCCGAGGTCGTGCAGCCCTTTTGTGTACGTCCACGCTTGCATCGCGCCCCTCATCTTCAATTCGCGCTCCGATCTGCTCAGATCGGCTGCACGACCGTCTCACCGACTTTTGCCATCAGAGGACCGAGATCTCTCTTGGGATCGGGATGCATTTCCAGTTCTCCAATTTTCAGCGAAGCTTCGAGAATTAATTTGCAGCGCTCGTAGCGACGTCGCTCAAAACATTCGAGCGCCTCTTTCAGGGGTTTGTTCTTTTGCAGTTCGTCAGCCAGTACGATGGCGTCTTCGACCGCTTGCGCGGCTCCCTGGCCAAGGTGAGGCGTGATGGCATGAGCCGCATCTCCGATAAGCACCACTCGGCCGCGATGCCACGGAGACGGCACAAAGACGGATTCAAGCGGGCGATACACAACTAAGTCCGGATTCGTGATCTCATGACTCAACTGTCCGATAGCGCCGCCAAACGGTTTCAGCCGATCGCGCATGATACCGGCCAATTCTTTCGTGGGAAACCGCGGATTGCCGGGTTCGGACCCGATGCGGAAGATGTATGCAGCATCGCTCGTGAGCGGAATCAGCCCGGCCTTTGGACCCTCATGGCTGTCATAAATTGAACCGTAGTCAACATCCGGCGGGCGAGATACGTTGTAGCGCCAAACACCTTCTCCCGTGAATTGCGGTGTCAAGTGCTCGCCGAATACGGTGGTGCGAATGTGAGAGTGCACGCCGTCCGCACCAACGACGAGGTCGTATTCGCCCGAACTGCCGTCTGTAAACTTCACCGCGGTTTCCGCATCGGATTGCGCCAAATCTGCGACAGTTAGTCCGAGGCGAAGAACTGCGCCGGATCTCTTCGATGCGGCGAAGAGCACGTTATGCAGCGCGGGACGAGTGAGACCGAGATAAGCGGGATATTCGGGGCCGGCAAGCTTGATGCCGGGAGTTTCGCTCAGAACTCGTCCGTCAGCATGGCAAAAGCGCACGCCGCTGTAAGAAAATCCGGCGGCGACGCAATCGTCTGCAATGCCAAGGGAGACCATTGCGCGCACTAAATTGCTCTGCGCGATGATGCCAACGTGGTAGATCGACCATTGCTGCCGGATTTCGATGACGTCCACTTCGATACCGGCTTTGCGCAGGCCGATCGACAGAGCCAAGCCGCCGATTCCGCCACCCACAATAAGGACTTTGCTGACGCTCGCCATCGTTATGTCAGACCTCGCGCCGTCGCTGTTACGCCTGTATCGATACCTAGGAGCCTCGCTGCGTTTCCACCGAGGATTTGATCGCGTTCTTGCTGACTGAGCCCACCCACACCGGCGATTTGCCCGTGCGGATCGTAGGTCCCCATGTCAAACGGATAGTCCGTGCCGATCATGACCTGCGTCGCGCCAACTTGCTCGATCAAATGCCGCAGACCCTCCGGTGTGTAAACCAAGCTATCAAAGTAAATGCGTTTCAGATACTCGCTCGGTTTGTGCTTGATCTTGGCGGCTTCGGGCCGGACGGCATAGCCGTGGTCCGATCGGCCGACGTAGGAGGGCAGGTACCCGCCGCCGTGGGCGGCGCAAATTTTCAGTCCCGAGAAACGATCGAGGACGCCGCCGAAAATCAGTTGTGAGAGCGCGATCGTGGTTTCGAGTGGCTGGCCGATTATGTTCCCGAGGTAGTAGCAATTGACGCGATCTGCCAGCGATGTACCGAGCGGATGAATAAAAACGAGGCAGCCAAGTTCCTCCGCCTTTGCCCAGAATCGCTCGAATCGCGAATCAGAAAGCTCAAGCCCATTTACTGCCGAAGAAATCTCTACCCCGCGCAAACCGAATTTTTTGACACAGTCTGTCAGTTGCTCGACGGAAAGGTCGGAATGCTGCAGCGCGACATTACCCAGGCCGCGCAGGCGTTCGGGATGAGCGGCGCAAACCGACGCGATGTGCTCGTTTTGCACCGCCACAATCTGTTTCGCGAGATCGACGTCCGCCCAGTAGTAATACTGGTTGGGCGAAGGGCTAATCAGTTGGACGTCGACACCCATTTCGTCCATTCGCCGAAGTCTTTCGTCGATGCCCGTGAGCTGCGGCATCAAACTGGCGAATAGAGTTCGGTTGTGTTCGATTGACTCAGGCCCGTACATTCGCATTTGAGCGGCTTGTTCGGCCTGCTTCTCTGCGCAGCCAGAAACGAGACGTTCAACTTCGGTGGTTAGGATGTGGCAATGGACATCAACCGTGAAGCTCTTTCGCCCGCGCTGAAGCTGCACCTGTTCCGGCGTTCGCACGTCATCGGGCGGCATGGGCTTCAGCCTCCTCAGCTAGACATTCATTGCGTTGCGTGCCAAGCCCGGTGATCGATCCCTCTAGAATGTCGCCCGGCGTGAGAAAGCGGTTGTAGTGCGTTCCGTTTCCCGCTGGAGAACCCGTCGCAATCAGATCGCCCGGCCAGAGCTGAACGTATGTGGATAGATATTCGACGATGCGCGATACGCCGAAGATCATGTCGGCGGTGCTCTCGTGTTGCATGACTTGGCCGTTCAGCTTGAGGTCGATCTCTAAATCCTGGGGATTCGGAACGAATGCTGAAGGTACAAGGTAAGGACCGGTTGGGAGGTAGGTTGGTGACCCTTTCGCCGCTAACCAGTCGGCGCCCATCGCGCCTGCGTCTTTACGGAACACGAGATCGCGATTGGTAATGTCGTTGACAATCGTATATCCCGCGATACAGCTGAGCGCCTCATCGCGAGAGACGTGGCGGCACGGTTTGCCGACGACCACAGCGAGTTCGAGTTCCCAATCTGGCTGATTCGCGTGCCGAGGCAGGATCACTGGGTCAAACGGCCCCGTAATGGCTGATGGCGGCTTGGAAAAAACAAACGGAGCCCCGTGCGCCGCTCTCTCGTCCATGAGCTTGGCCGCTTGCGCGCGTCGCTCTTCCCGGTCCAAGTTTTTGTCCGGCGCCGGGGCTTGATCGACGATCAGATCGATCACGTGCTGCCGATAGTTGGCGCCCACGCAAAAGACCTGTCGAGGCAGATCGATTGGCGGCCGAAAGTTGAGCTGTTCGCTCGGCGCAAAAAGAGCGCGCCAATGCGAGTCCTCAGTACCTTCGGTCTGGAGGAAGGCCGCCACGCGGCGCAGAGCAGCAAAGTTCTCGTCCCAATTCTCAAGAACACCGAGCATCGAATTCGGCGAAATCGCCCCGCAGCCCAGCGTTTCAAATACCGGCTTCAAGACGCGTATAGGCGCTATGCGCCCGTTGAGCACTAATGCCGGAAATGGCGCCCCAGTCTGAGCCGAGCACGTAGACAGGGCGAACGTGGAGTCGAGAAGATTCATTCAATGCGCCTCGACAGATGTCCTGTCACTTTCGCTGCGTTCCACGATTTGCTGAGCTCGCAGTGACCGACGCCAGGTCGGGTTCCGGAACTGCGGGTTCGGGAGCCGGAGGCATCGCTTCCATGAACGACTTTGGACCGTAGTCCAAATTACGGAACATCACGTTCGAGCCCTGCGAGGGCCTCCATACAGTCGGCTCCCAGTCTGGAATGTAATTGCGATACCCACCCGTATTGAGTTCCACGCGGAGCCCTGCAGGATCGCGAAAATAGAGGTAGCCCTGCTCACCGATCCCGTGTTTGCCTGGACCGAACTCAATGGGCGTGCCCGATTCGAGCAGCAAATCGGCCCCGCGCAGCAAGTCTTCATACGACGGTACCCAGAAGGCCAGATGGTGAAACCGTCCTGGCAATTTCGAGAAATCTCCGCCGAAACCGAGGTCGTGTGATTTCTCGTTGGTGGTCAAAACCCCGAATACCGCTGTCTTTGGGTCGTGATCGAGGACGGTATAGCCCATGAACCGAAAGCCGAGAGCGTCACGATACCATTCGCACGTTCCCATCACATCCTGCGTATTTAGCGTGACGTGGTCGATCTGGCGGGGAGCGATGCTTTTGCCGACGTATCGTTGCGGCCGATCCGGGTAGGTCGATCGCAAATCCGCGGGCGCAACGAAGCGATCCACGTCCCAGAAGATTTCATGGATGTGTCCACCAGGCCCGCGGAAACGATAGGCGCGGCCATGCCCCAAAGTCTTCTCTCGCCACTCGCCGTGAATGCCCGTAGCTTCGATGCGCGAAACGGCTTCGGTCAGCTCGCTAGCCCCAGCCGTACGCCACGCCGCGTGTCCAAGCCCTGGTACCTCTGATTGCGTGAGCACCAGACTATGATGGTAGTGTTCACCCCAGCAGCGAAGATAAACCGACTTTCCCGAACGTCCGCTTTCGGCAAGGCCAAGCGTGCCAGTAAAGAAATCAACGGATTCTTGCAGTTTTGGCGTCAATAGCTCGACGTGAGCGAGGTGAGACAACAGATGTCTGGCCATGCGACCTCGATTCGATGTGGACTTCCGATTCGTTACTTAAAACTCCAGCCGCAGGCCAAACTGAATCTGACGCGCATTGATAGCGGTAGTAGAGATAACGCCGGCCCCTGGATTCACGATTCCGGTCCCGATCCCGGTCTGAATAAAATTGTTGTTGTTCTGCGAGATTCCCGGAAAATCGAAATTCGTGTGATTCACGATATTAAAGAACTCCGCTCGAAACTCAGCGATTCCCTTTTCTCCCAACCATGGAACCGCGGTGTCTTTGTTGATCGAAAAATCCCAATCCGCCAGTCCGGGCCCGCGGAGCGCGCCGCGAGGAACATCGCCAAGCGTCCCATAGGCTGGCAGCGTGAACATGTGCGGGTTGTACCACTCACCCGGCTTCCTTACAACGACTGTGTTTCTGTTATAGACCTGTGCGCCGGGCGAGATTCCTGGTATCGGTGGATCAATCGCCAGAGCTTGCGCCAGGTTTGACGGCGTAACGAAGCTTGCCCGGTCATTAGCAAGGGCGATGCCAAGGTCTCCAAGGCCGAGTTCGGAGTTCGATTGATTGAATCCAACCAGCGGTGAAAATGGAAATCCCGTTTGCAGTGACACAATGTTACCCACCCACCAGCCGTTCAGCAGCTTACCCGCAAAACCTCCGACCCCGACGCTTGGGAGATGATAGAGGAGATTAAATCTCCAGTTGTGTGTCGCGTCGAACGGAGTCGGCCCCTTATCGAATTTCGTGCTGAACGGGTTGCTTGGAGCGTCCGAACCGTCCGCCACATCCGCAACCTGGCCCTGCGTCGTGTCCTCCAATTTTGAATACGTATAAGAACTTTGGAACTGCAAACCACGGCTGATCTGTTTCGTGATTCCCACTTGCAGAGCGTTGTACCACGAGTCTCCGATTGTATCGAACGATCCCACCGTAGACAGATTGGGATTTTCCCTGCAGGAATTCACAAAGCTAACCGCACCGTCGGGACAGAAGAACCCCGGGAACGGCCCTGGCGGAGGCACCCACTGCGGTATGCCGTTCACGAACGCGGACGGAACGACTGGATTGGCGTCGTGAAAAGCCCATAAGTGAACTCCTCGGGAGCCGACGTACGCCACGGTTAGAGCGACACTGCCCGGAAACTCGTGCTGTACGCTCAAGTTGTATTGCATTGAGTACGGTTGCTTCGCGTAATAGTTTGAAGTAACAACTTCTGAGTTCGCGGTCGCAAAGTCAACTGGAAGGGTCAGAGTCGGCGTCGGTCCGAACGGTGCGTACAGAACGCTCTGAATCGTGGCCAAAGGCGGAGTGCCGATTTGATGTTCGTAAAGGATGCTGTCGATGTTGGCGATGTCGTAGTAAATTCCGAAGCCCCCGCGCACGGCGGTCGTGCCGCTTCCCGTCACATCCCATGCGAAACCGATTCTAGGGCTGAAATTCTTGAACGAATCATTTCGCATAATCGGTCCAGGCGTTATGCCTGTGAACGGCACACCCGGCAGGCCACCTTGGACAGCTGCGAGATTTCTTAATGCGAAATTGCCACCTTCGCGATCGTGTGGCACGGTATCGAACTCGTAGCGTATTCCCAAGTTCAGGGTTAAATGGGGCAGAACTCTGTAGTCGTCCTCGGCGTAGAATCCGAACGTATTAAAACTCCAGTATCGGTTGAGATCCGCGGCTGCAGTCCCGGTGGCGGGATTCGGCTGCTGCTCGGCTTGCACGAAGATGGGCTGTCCTTGCAAGAAGGCTGCTGTGCTTGGGTAGACCGACAATCCGCTGAAAATAAGCCTCGCGCCGTTTCCAAATTGAAAGTGATTGATCAGAGTGCCAAATTTGAGCGCGTGTTTGCCCTTGGTCCATGAAAGGTCGTCGCTTCCCGAGAAAATATTTTGAACGAAGCTTCCGGGAGAAATCGCTGGTCCGAACCATGGGTTGAAGTTCATTCCGCCAATGATGGTGATGCCAGCTGTAGTGCCTGGAACGTAATCTACACTCGGGCTGCTCGGGATGTTTGAAAGCGCCGTAGTTTGAACGTTTGTCCGGCTGAACGAACCTTGAACTGTATTCAGGAGCGTTGACGAAAAAACATGAGATTCAGACACGGTCAGATACTGTGACCGCGAGTCCCAGAGATCATGAAATTGAGGAAACGAATGAGGCCGTACCTGATGTGTGTCGTCCGCCGTATAACGGGTGAAAAAAGTGTCCGCAGACGAGAAAGTGCGGTCCACGCGAATTTGTCCGTAATTTTCCGACGTGCGTTGGTTTGAGAGAGAGGTGTACTGATCGGTTCCTGGAACGTCGGGAACCGGCAGCAGTGCCAGCAATCCGGCCGCTGCGGGCGAAATGGTGACGGATTGCGGTTGCACGGGATTCACAGGGTTTGCGATTTCCGGACACGGTGCTCCGGGCAGGCCGTTGGATGTAATCACGGTTCCAGCGGCGCCGTGACATCCTGCTGACGGAACAGTATTGATGCCCGTATAGAGCGGATTGCCCAGGTCTTCGCGAACGCCCTCGTACACCGCGTAAAAGAACGTTTTGTCCTTTTGCACTGGTCCGCCGAATGCGCCGCCGAACTGATTCCTGCGGAACGGAGGAATGCGCTCGCCACCTCCCGGTACCGTTGACGGAAGCTCGGAAAGAAGATCGAAGTAGTTCCGCGCATCGAGCGCGCTGTTTCTGAAATACTCGAACGCGTCTCCGTGAAAGTGGTTCGTACCGGACTTGCTCACGATGTTTGTTTGGCTGCCCATTACCAGCCCATACTCCGCGCTGAACATGTTCGTGACGACCCGGTATTCTTGAATGCCATCGAGTCCGAGCGCCGATCCGGAAACGGACGTTGGGCTGAACCCGAAGGCGTTCTGGGTGATCGTGCCGTCGAGCAGATAATTGTTGGAGCGCGTCGGCTCGCCATTGCTGCTGAACACCGAACCTGGCGTTCCGGCCTGTTCATCCGTCTGCTGTGTCACTCCTGGCTGCAGAAGGATTAAATCCGTGTAGTTGCGTCCGTTCAGGGGCAGCTGTTCCAATTTTTGCTCGTTCACGAGATTCCCGAGCGCGCTCGTAGTCGTGTCGATCAAAGCCGGCGCCGCTGTGACCGTTACCGTCTGTTCGGTCGAGCCGAGCTGAAGCGTGAGATCCAACACCGCTTGTTGCCCGACGGTGAGGATCAATCCCATTTGGCTTGCCGTTTGAAACCCGGCGTGGCTTACATCGACGTTGTAAGTACCCACAGGGAGGCCTGGAAATCTGTAAGAGCCGTCGGATTCGGTGGTGAAAGTTCGAGTCCATCCAGTGCTCGGGTTCATTACAGTGACCGTCGCTCCGCCAATCGCGGCTCCACTTGGATCCGAGACGATGCCCAGAATCGTACCGGTCGCGACTTGCCCGAACACCGATGCCGCCACGACAAGCACCAGAATTCCCACACTCGACACGTAGCGATGCCCAAGAATTCGTCGGAAAATCATGCGCCCCCCAAGCCTCCGAGCCAGCGCGTCCCAATGAAACGCTGGTCTCGAATTCACACGAACCACTTGTGCAGCGTGACACATTAGAAGCATTATCGGTATTTACGAAATCGTTTGTTCGCATACGCTATATCCACCTGGTGGATACTGGACGCCGACCATGGAACTCTCTCAATTCGATCTCAATCTATTGGTCGTTCTAGACGCGCTGCTGACAGAGAAGAATGTCACTCACGCGGGCAGGCGAATTCATTTGAGCCAGCCCGCCACGAGCGCCGCACTGGCGCGCTTGAGACACTCTTTCGCGGATGAACTACTGGTTCCGGTCGGCGGCAGGATGATTCTGACGCCTTTGGCGCAAACTCTCGTCAACCCAGTAAGGAGCATTCTACTTCAGGCGCAAGCGGCGATTGGAACGAAGGCGCGATTCGAGCCGATGGCTTCACACCGGCATTTTTCCATTGCCGTATCGGATTATGTGGCCACGGTTTTTATGGCGGACGCGCTGGCAGGAATTCAGAAGCAAGCTCCTCACGTGACGTTCGAGCTGGTACCCACCAGCGAACGCGCAGTCGAGGCTCTAGAGGCCGGTAACCTCGATTTCATGATTGCGCCCGAGATATTTGCGTCGAAATTACACCCGAAAATTGCGGTGTTCGAAGACACACACACGGTTATCGCTTGGACAAACAATTCAAGGGTAAGGAAGAAAATCTCGCTTGCGGACTATCTCGATTTGGGGCACGTCGCAATCCATGTTGGCGAAGGCGCCGGACCGAATTTTGACGAGATGTATCTTAGGCGCCTGAAATTCAAGCGGAGAGCCGAGGTTGTGACCCACAGCTTCGATGTGGTTCCCCACTTGGTTGTCGGTACGGATCGAATCGCCACAGTCGCCACACGGCTGGCAAAGAAATACGCGAAGTTCTTGCCTCTAAAACTGATCCCATTGCCGTTCGAACTACCACCGATGACCGAGATCCTGCAATGGCACAAATACCACGACCAGGATCCGGCCTACACATGGCTTCGGGAAGCGCTGGGCGCCCAGGCGGCTAACTCGTAATTGGCAGGCCGAGATAGTTTTCGGCAAGGGTTTGACACGCCTCACCGCTGGCTATGACGATTTGCTTACGTACTTACACTACGTGACTTCTCACAAATCATGCACATCACTGCTCCCCGCTGATGCTTGCAGGGTGCCCCTGCGTAGCGCGCGTTCCTTGAGCATCGCGAACAGTATCGGGACGAGAATCATGACGGCGATGGTTGAGGTCACCATGCCGCCGACGATTGGCGCGGCAATTGGCTTCATCACATCCGAACTGATTCCCGTCTCCCAAAGAAGCGGCCCAAGGCTGGCGATGACGGCGAACACCGTCATAAGTTTTGGCCGCAAACGCAGGACAGCGCCGTCAATCGTCGCCGCTTCGACGTCTTCACGCTGCAGTGGAGCCCCGCGCGCCAAACGGAGATCGAGCGCCTCGTGCAGGTACACGATCATCACCACGGCGGTTTCGACTGCAATGCCGAACAAGTCGATATAACCCACGGCGACTGCGACGCTGAAGTTATACCCAAGCAGCAGCTGCAGGAATAAGCCCCCAATCAGCGCGAAGAAGGCAGGGAAAAACAGCATCGCGGCTTCCGCAACCGAGTGGAACGTCATGTAGAGGAGCAGGAAAATTATAACGAACACGAGGGGCAGGATCAGTTCGAGGCGCTTCTTGGCCCTTACCTCAAATTGGTATTCGCCCGACCAAGTGTAAGTGTAACCCGCAGGGAGCTTGAGTTTTTCCCGAAGCAATCGATTGGCGCGGGTCACGAAGCCGCCATAATCGGACGTGCTTAAGTTGAAATAGACGTAGCCGGTAAGCTGAGCTTCCTCGTCGCGGATCATCGAAGGCCCGCGCGAGAAGGAAATCGTTGCTACTTCGCTGATCGGAATTTGCGCTCCGGACGGAGTCGCAATCACGACGTTTTGGAGGGCGGGAATGTCGCCGCGAAAGTCCCGGTTATAGCGGACGTTGATTGGAAACCGTTCGCGGCCCTCGATATTTTCTGCGATGTTTTCCCCGCCGATACCCGATTCGATGGCGCGTTGAACGTCCGCAACATCCAAGCCATATCGAGCCGCGACGGGCCGGTTCACTGCGATGTTGATGTAGAAGCCTTGGGCGACGCGCTCGGCGAACACCGACCGCACACCTGGCTGGCCAGAAAGGATATCCCCAATTCGAGCCCCGACCTGCTGGATTCCGTCGAGGCTTGGTCCTTGGATTTTCATGCCGACCGGCGTCTTGATGCCTGTCAGCTCCATATCCAGCCGGTTTTCGATGGGCATCGTCCAGGTGTTGGTCAGCCCGGGGAATTGTAGTTTGGCGTCCATTTGCTGAATCAGCTTTTCGTATGTCATTCCGGCCGGCCATTTGGTTCGTGGCTTGAGCATGATCGTAGTGTCATACATATCGAGCGGCGCGTTGTCCGTGGCGCTGTTAGATCGTCCGACGGTGCCAAACACGGTGTTGACTTCGGGGAATGTCCAAATGATTCGGTCCTGCTCCTGAAGCAGTTGCGACGCTTGCGTGATGGAAATGCCCGGCAGCGCAGTGGGCATGTAGAGCGACGAACCTTCAAAGAGCGGCGGCATGAACTGGCTGCCGATCCGCTGCGCTAGAGGTACGGTCAGGGCAAGCATGAGAAGTGCCACGAGGACGGTCGTCTTCCGAAATCTCAGGCATAGGCGCAGCACGGGCAGGTAG
>JBOGMW010000127.1:0-73064 GCA_050746805.1 Candidatus Acidiferrales bacterium
CACTCGGTAAGCTCGCTCCGCGCTGCCTGGGCCGGGCGCCTGGCCGCTAGCTCGCTTTCCTCACTTCTGAAACCGTCCCGGGGACAGCCGGGATCGCCGTAATTTTCGACTTGAGCGCGGTCGCGCCAGTAGACTTAGCCAGCGCGACAAACAAAAACGCACCCACAAATGCTCCGATAATTCCCGGGATAACATAAACGTTCTGGATATGGAACTCCCAATGGCCCAGCACGGGACTACCGAGCCACGCTCCAATCCAGCCTGCAATCCATTTAGCGAAGAAGCCGTCCACTCTCCCCAACGCTCGATAACGAATTGCAAATTGCATGATGATCGCCGCGATGAATCCCAAAATCAGCAAAGTCAAAAACGCTCCAAAATGCATTCCAATCATTTTCCGCCTCCTTTTGCAGGACAAGCTGCGCCCGGTCCGGAAGCTCTACGCGAAGTTTACGCTCTATTAGATGTGTATGTTTTCACTCCCGTTGCACCGTCTTGGCCCGCGCTGTCGCTGTTACCCTCGTGTCTGGATGCTGCATTCTCAGTGGCCTGCGCGACGAGTGTAGCGCCTCTGGGTTTTATCTATTTCGCCTTCTGCTGAATTACCTGCGCGCTGAATCCTGAACGACGATTGCGTTCCCCGGACCAGGGCGCAGCAGCAATTCGTACGTCGCCGTCTCGCCTCGCCTCGAAGTTCCCGCAATCCTGACGTCGCGCGCGTCGCTCCCGTTCGCACCATACAAATGGATCCGAATCTCGTACTCCTCTCCATCCGCTGCGCTCCCGCGCGAAACGATCAGCCGATATTTTCCCGCCGCTGGTTGCTGCACATTCAAAGTCTGTGTCGTGTTCGGGTCCACTCGGCCGCTATCGTAGGCTAACAGCGCGTCCTGGTAATACGCGGAGCCAGGAATTTCCTTCAGTATTTTCTTGGATTTCGGATCGTAACCAGATTCTTTCCCACCCGGTGCGATCAACAAAAGCTGCACGTCTGCCGCCACCACTGACAATTCGCCCCGATCCTTGCGAGAAGGCACTCTACCTTTCGTTCCTGCTTGATGCTGCCTCGCCTCCAACGCGCCAACCGTCAAGAACGCGCATGCAAGCAGTACGCACACTCCCACCGCTCGCGCTGGACCGCGCACAAATTCGTTTCCAAGGAAGTTGTCATCCTTTGGCAATTCTGGCTCCGCATCCTTCGCATGTTTGCGCAAAGGCGTGGGATTTCCTTCTCCCGACGCCCAACAACTACTCGCCGTTGCCGCTTCTATGATAATCAAATCGACGAGTTGCGCCTTCGCATGTCGTCTTGTTCGATGTGTCTTTTATACGCATATATCACTGCCAGCAGCGGCGGAGCCAGAAACACTCCCCAAAACGGAATCACGAACGCGAGTACGATGGGCACGATGATCGACGCCCAAATTGGCACCTTGGCGGTGCGCTTCATGATGTACGGCTGTAGCGCCAGCGTGTCCACCACCACGATGCCCGCGTACAGCATCAGCACGTACAGCGGATGGCGCCAGTCGCCAAAATGAATCGCCGCTGCAATCGTCGGCGCTACCATGCCCAGCGCTGGACCCAAATGCGGCACAAATTGCAGCGCGGCCGCCAGTCCCGCCCAAAGTGGCGCCAGCGGCACTCTCATCGCGTGCAGCCCGAGGTACCAAAGCGCGCCCACCGCCAGCGAATCCTCGCACTGCGCGATCAGCCAATTCTTTAGCGCCCCGCCTGCCAGCCGCAAATGCTCGTCGAGGTTCACGTAAATATGATGCATCCAGCCAGCCGCGAACGTGGCGCTTAATCGGTGTCAAAGCTGCGCTTGCATACTACTTGAGCGCTTATCAAGCGCCGCAGGATGCCGGGGACTCGCAGACCGTCGCTGCGCACGCTGAAATAGCGCGCGTCAATCTCCGCCGCGCCATCGTTACGCCCAGGCGGGGAAAAAGGCTGCCCGGCATTTGCTTGATCTTACCAATGCGCTCAATGGCTCAGCTCGCAAACGAGCCGAAATCGATGCTTCACCATGTCTTGGTAGGCAGGCTCCAGTTCACGCACCTGCTCTGGCCGGCCAAATAGACTGGCCGTGAAGATGATGTATTCCTTGTTGATCCAAAGGGTGTCAGACAACCACGGCGAAGCGCCTGGTCCTTCTAGATACTGGAACTTCGTGCTCAGCGCATCGTATCCCTGAAATGCGAGCTTGCGCTTTTCCAGCACGCGTATGTCCGATGCGTGATCGTACTCGCGCAGGCTACTAAGCCTACGTGTCAAATTGCCTTCTAAGTCCAGCGGCGGCGAATCGTCCAGCACGATATTCGCGTTGTCAACATCCGGCTGATCTGGAATGCCGCTTATGGAAACGTATGGGCCGTGTCTGGAGCTTTCACCCGGGCGCGGATACAGCGTTACGCCCAACTTGTCCGTTGCCTCGGAAGCCCTCCAGCTTGCCGGGTAATCGACGCAAAAACCCCACCGGGCGTTCACATAGTGGGTCCACTCGTCAGGCTGGCGATTGTTCCCGGCTGAAATGCTGGCGGCAAACATGATTGCGCACGCGAGAATAAACCCGCCCGCCTTCCCGCGGGTACCGTGCAGCGTCGCCGTTCCGTTTCGTCCCATTCGCTCGTCCCCGGCGTCGCCCAGTTATCCATCACCCGAGCGAGTAGCCAATCACTTTGCTCACCTCCCGTTACGGCGGGAAGATTCTCCCGCGCGGATCCAAAAGGCTCGCCAAGATACACCAACCGGTACGGCGCTACTGGCGGGGCTTTTTTTGATGCGAGAGCCTCAGCACAAGTTCAATGTCGCGGCGGGAATCGAAGCTGGAGACAGTGCGAACAGCGGACATCAGATCGCCATGTTCGGCGTGGACTTCGTAGTCGACGTTGGGATCGAGCCCGCTGAAGCGGTATTGACCGGCGGCATCCGCAATATAAGTTCTAACCGCCTGAGTTTTGACGTTCAGCAGATAAACGATGCTCGAAGCCACGGGATTCTCATTTTTATCCAACACTACACCGTGCACCGTACGTAGCTCCGTCTGCGGATTTTGGGCTCGCACGGCGCACACGGTGAGAGCGAAAAGCGCGACGGCAAGGGAGACGCGGAAAGCGCAGCGCTTCCTCAACGGCAACTCTCCGGCGGCAGAAGATCGCAGCAACGCGCTGAAAAAGCATGGCGAAGACCAACACCAAGCGCTGAGCTATTCTTCTTCGCCATCATCATGGTTAGATTTATCGCCAGAGCCATCGCCTCCCTCTTCTTCTTCGTCGTCGTCATCGTCGTCATCTTCCTCTTCATCGTCATCATCGTCGTCATCGGAGAGGACGATCACATGCACCGGGTGAGTTTGCGTCACCTCCAGCTCGGCATCGCACTCCGGGCAGCTCAGAATCTCGCCCTCTTCCACTTCATCCTCGTCCAGGTCGATTTCGGCGTCGCATTCCGGGCATCTAGTCACGACTCTCTCCTGTTGCGGTGAACTTGAACCAGAGGGCGTATTATATAACGCCCGTGTCAAGCTTTGTCGGGAAGGATCGCGCAAAGAAACCATGATGACCACGCGCCGCGAATATCCCAGCCAGCCCATCGTGGGAGTCGGAGGAGTAATTATCTCGAACGGTCGTGCGCTTTTGATCAAGCGCGGAAGTCCGCCGCTGAAGGGCCAATGGTCCATTCCAGGAGGATTGCTGGAAATCGGAGAGACGCTGATGGAAGGCGTGCGCCGCGAGCTGCGCGAAGAAACAGCGATCGAGGTTCGCCCGTTGGATCTGATCGAGGTTTTCGAACGCATCGAAATGGACGGCAGCGGAAAGGCGCGCTACCACTTCGTGGTGCTCGATTATTTATGCGAAGCGGTGGGCGGCGAAGCACACGCGGGTAGCGATGTGACGGACGTGGCATGGGCGACAGCGGACGAACTAAAGGAGTATTCGCTATCGAGCACCGCGACGAGCGTAATTTTGAAAGCGCTTGAGATGGCGCGAGCGAGCCAAGGCGACACCGGACAGGCGCTCTGACGACCATCGGGCAACTTATTAGCGGACGAAGGGGAAAATGTCGTCGGCGATCCAGTAATTGGCTAGCAGAGTGGCAAAAAGCATGCCACCCACCCACGGGCCCCAGCGCCATCGGAGCCAGCGGTGCCGGAAAAACGAAATTTGCATCGGGAAATCGACAATATATGCCGCGCAGTAGCACAGATTCGCACACACGGCGAGAACCGCCAGCGGCACCAGGAACTCGAAATTCATGGCCGGGCGGAAATGCGGCCAACTGAGCGCGATCCAGGCGGCGACGATGGCCGCAAGGATCAGGTTGTAGGCGATGCGGCGCAGTTCCCAATAGACGATGCCATCGGAGAGAATTCCACGCCAATCATTCGGCGAGCTATCACCTGCGTCTAACCGCGGATTAGATTGACGGTGATCCACAAAGATCCTCCGTTCGCGGCGGCCAATTAGCTTGCTGCGGCGGTTTCCGGCAGGCGGCCGAAGCGCCGCTCGCGTCCCAGGAAATCCTCGACAGCCTCTTCGAGATCGGAGGCCTCAAATTCGGGCCACATGCGCGCAGTGAAGAAAAGCTCGGCGTAGGCGCATTCCCAGAGCATGAAATCGCTCAGGCGGCGTTCTCCTCCCGTGCGGATGAGGAGATCGACGTCCTGCGCGGGTTGGCCGCCGTTCGTGACCTGGCCGAGGCGGCGCGCGAATTCGCGTTCGGTGACTTCTAGACTGGACATCATCCAGCAAGCGGCGCGCAGAATAGAGTCGCGCGAGGAATAATCGAGAGCGATCCGCACGTCCATGCGGCGGCCGCCGGAGGTCTTACGCTCGGCAGTCTCGATGGCTTCGACGAGCGAGCGAGGAATGCGATCGCGACGTCCGATCACCCGCAAGCGAATACGCTCGGCTTCGAACTCGGCGGCGGCATTTCGAAGGAAATCTTCTAGAAGCGCGAGCAAGGCGCTGACTTCCGGCGCGGGGCGGTCCCAGTTATTCGACGAGAACGCGTACAAGGTGAGAGTTCCGATTCCGAAAGCGGGAGCAGAGCGAACGATACGACGGACGGCGGCGACTCCGGCGCGGTGGCCCTCCGAACGAGCCAAGCCGCGGCCGGCTGCCCAGCGACCGTTGCCGTCGAGAAGAATCGCAACGTGCAGCTGCGGATCGGAAATGATTCTCGCTTTGCTATTGCCCATGCGGAGAAGAACGCCTTCCTAGCCCTCTCGTGTGGCGCGGATGAGAGCTTCCATGTGGTTTAAGTATCGTTCCAGTGCGCGACGGCCCACCGAAGTAAGCCGATATTGCGTTTTGGGGAGGCGGCCCGAAAACGATTTGATGCACAAAATGTAGCCGGCGTCCTCGAGTTTGCGTGCGTGAACGCTTAAGTTTCCGTCGGTGACTCGCAGAAGTGGCTTGAGCTCGTTGAAAGTGAGAGATAGATTGACGGCTAGGGCGCTGACAATGCCCAAGCGCGTCCGCTCGTGGATCAGGCGGTCAAGTTCGACCGCGGAAGCTTCGGGCTGGCGCGGAGCCGCAGAGCCGCGTTTTGGTTTTTCATCGCGTGCCGAACGAAGCGCCGTGGGTTTAGCCGCCATAATTCCTCGCGATCACCGCTCCAAAAAAAATATGCAAGCCGCCGAAACCAGCGGCCAGCAGCGCGTCCCCCCAACTCGCGGGGCAGAACAGAGCGACCGTTCCCAAGACCATAAAACAGAGGCCCATCAGCGGAACCACGCGGATGGAGAATGCGCCGCCGGTGACGACCCCCGTCCCGTAAAGCAGCAGCCAAATGCCGGCAATCGCGCCGATGGGCTCCGTGCGCGCTAATAACAGGGTCAAAATTGCTCCAGCAAAAAGCGGGGGCGCAAAGCTATAAACGAATCGGCGGCCGGGGCCGGACAGGAGCGAAGTACCGGCGCCCCGCGCCTTCGAAATGGTGGTCCAGAAAGAAATTGCTATGGCGACCGCAGCCTCGATAATCCAAGTGGCAAACCAATCGAACGACGAAGCTTGGCGGGAGGCTATTGCGGCTGCGCCGATAGCGGTCACGCCGATGGCTACACCACCCCAGCCCGGAACGGCGGTAAATGATCCGGCGCGTTCCATGGTCTCGCGGATGAAGCGCAGGTTATCGCGGGCGTGATCGTCAAGCGCGACGGGCCGCGGAGCGCGCGGCGCGCGTGGGCCAGATGGCGGCATAGCGGAAGAGTAGCACCGGGCGGATAAGTGTCAAGTACTTTGCAGGACAAAGTTACCAACATGGAACGGGCTACCCCGGGCAGTGGTGCGGCGGCGCTACCAACAGACTGCCCCCGAGACTGCGGAATTGCTTGTGGTGGAGAAGCGCGGGGATTATTCTTTGGGCGCAAGGCATCCAAGGAGGAGTGCGTCATGAAAAAGTGGACGGTAGGACTTGCGGCAGCGCTACTGCTTAGCTTCGCCGGGTATGCAAACGCAGCGCAACAGAGCAGTTCGAGCCCGGTAGCGGACGCGCTGCGAGGACTCGTGGCGAGGAACGCGACGAATATGGTGGGCGCGGCGGATGAGATGCCGGCAGACAAGTACAGCTACCATCCGACGCCGGCACAGTGGACATTTGCACACCTGATGATCCACGCAACCGGCGCGAATTACGGAATGTGCTCAGCGATCGCGGGCGTGCCGATGCCGAAGACGGAAAAGCTGTCGGATACAGATCCGAAAGACAAAATCGCTTCCGCGCTGAAGGCTTCGTTTCAATTTTGCACCGACTCACTGAAGAACCTCACCGATGCAAACCTGACCGAGGAGATCCCCTTTTTCGGCGGACGCAAGATGCCTCGGGGCGCAATGATGATTATCATGGCGGACGATTACGGCGATCACTACAGCCAAGCGTCCGGCTATCTGCGGCTGAACGGGCTGCTGCCTCCCTCGGCGAAGCATCGACGAATGTAAGCAAAGTTGACCCGCGCTTATTCACCGGCCGCAAGGGCTCAAACGCGACGGGGCTGACGGATGCACGATGGAGCGCATCCGTCAGCTAGTTATCCTTCAATGGGTACCTGCCAAAGACGGAGTTCAGCCGTACGCGCAGGAGATCCAGGAACATCAGCACGCTGTCGCGGTACACGTCGACTTTCGTGCCAGCGTCGTGCGACCAACTGACGGGCACTTCGGCGATCCGCAATCTATGCCGCCGGGCTAGAAACAAAATCTCAGGGTCGAAACCAAATCCTTCCATGCGCTGCTGCTCGAAAACCACGCGACAGTCGGGCAGACGAAAGGCTTTGAAGCCGCACTGTGTGTCTTCAATCGGAAGGCCGGTGATGATGCGAACCAGCCGATTGAAAATGATGCCCGCGATTTCGCGAAAGCGGGATTGATGAACGGCGATCAAAGATCGGTCGATGGCGCGGGAGCCGATGGCGACTTCGTTCCCGTCGGCGATGGCGGCGAACAATCGTTCACATTCCTCGATGGGCGAGGATAGATCGGCGTCTGTGAAAAGCGCGATTCGTCCGCGCGCCTGAAGCATTCCGTTGCGCACGCTATAGCCTTTGCCTCGATTTCCGGTATTGGAAATGAGGCGCAGGCACGGAATGTTGCGGGCAAACTCCCTGGCGACGGGCGCGGTGCCGTCCGAAGATCCATCATCCACGACAATGATTTCGATGCCTGCAAAAGCAGGCGAGCGGACGGCGAAATATTCGCGGATGCGAGCCAGCGTAAAACCGAGGCGCTTTTCCTCGTTGTATGCGGGAATAACGATCGAAATATCGGGCTTCGGACCGTTCATTAGAGAAACTTCCTCAGTTGGCGCTGCGCGTGGCGCGAGTGGGCAACCATATCGCCTGACGTAGCCTCGAACTTCGGATTAGCAGCGGCGGGGTTGCTTCGGCGCGCGTACCAAACAGCCGCGCCTCGGCGAGAAAACAGATCCAATCGCACGGACCCGGCACGGACGAATGGAACGAGGCGCGCGATCACCTTCGCAAATTATCACAGGCAAAGGCTGTTGACCACCGAAAGGCAAAGAGCGCGGTAATTGCAAGTGACATCGAGGTTGGGCTACGATACGTGAACCCGGCAGACACTCCCATAGCTCAGCCCGGACCATACAAATCAGGAGACAACATGAGATTGAGAATTATGCTGGTGGCGGCAGGATTGTGTATCGCGGGCCCGGGGCTGGCGCAAACGACGGCGGCACAATTGCCGCAGGCTCCAGCTGCACATCACCGTGCAGCCACCAGCACGCCACCGCCCAAGAAGGTAGCGCAGCCAACACCGGCGGCGACAAAGTTCGATCCGGCGAAAGAAGCAGCGATCCGCCACTTGATGGACATCACCCAAACGTCGAAGCTGGGCGACAACATGGCGGAATATATTTCGGGACAGGTGCGCCGGTTCATGAGCCAGTCGATGGATGCAGCGACGCTGCCAAAGTTCATGGACGCGTTCAATCAAAAGTTCGCCGCCAGCGCTCCCACAAACAACGTGACCGACGCGATGGTACCGATTTACGACCAGGCTTTCACCAAGCAAGACATCGACGGCCTGGTCCAGTTCTACGAATCACCGCTTGGACAGCATGTGGTGAAAGTGCTGCCGCAAGTGCTGCAGCAGTCGCAGGACGCGGCCGAGAAAATGGATCAGGAAGCGGCGCTGAACGTTCTGCGGGGCATGTCCACCGATTATCCCGAGCTGAAGCGAATTCTGCCCGATGCCAATAAGCCAGCTCCGGGAGCGGGCACGGCTCCAGCTGCACCTCAAGGGACGTCAGCGCCGCAACGCTAGGCGGTCGAGACCGCGAAATCGGCGCAAGGCGTCTAGCGCATCCATCAGCGGTTTGACACTCAACCGCGTTTCTGGAGAGCCGTCTGTCGGCCTGTTGTTGTTTGGCTTGGACGAAATAGGCTATTTAAAGTGCCGCACCCACTTGATATCAAATCCGTAGGTGCCGTTGATGTCGCGCAGGAATTCCACTGACACGTTCCTTTTCACGGCGTACTCCACTTGAATCAGCTGATACTGGTTGGTGGTGGCGGCGTTGGTGGAGTAGGTGATGGTAAGGCCGCGCGCCACCTGCTCGACGATGGTGACGCGCGCGGCGGCGTTGGACTCCGTGGTGGCGCCGGCGGCGAATGGATCGACGCGAAACTGGCTGATGCCGAAGAGGTGCTCGATGCGTCCGCCGATGCCGCTGGTGATGGCCTCGGAAAGCAGAGCGGTGGCGCCGTAGTTTTGTGAAGAACCGGGCTGCGATTGCAAGGCATTTCCCTGCCCCGGACTTCCGAGCGCGAGCAGCGCGACGATATCGGAATCCGGCAGCGGCGGGTCGGAACGGTAGTTCATTGAGAGCCGGTCGGCAGGACCGGAAAAATCGATCGTGACCTGATATTGACTGATCGTCGATGTGAGCTCCACGTCGAGGACCGGATCGAGCCGGAATGGATTCGCGAAGTTAATATCGCCCCGCGTCAGGCGAAAACTGTTTCCCCGAAACGGCATCTCTCCGCTGAGCAGGTGCACGTGCCCGAGCAGCACGGGCCGGTCCCAAGTGCCACGAAGCCTTACGTTGCCATCCACCTCAATGTGAGCACCGGTCCATTCGATGCGCGCACCCGGCGAGGTTTGCCCTTGGACGTCGAATGCGAGATTTTGGAGAAAGGCGGAATTGGTGGGCGCGCCCGTTGATATTTCCGTGGTCGACGTGAAAAACGAGGTGATGTCCACGCCCTGCGCGAGCAGCAGGCGATCGACCTGCACGCGTCCGCTGAGCAGCGCCGCGTTGGTGGTACCCGACAAGCGCAGCGTACCACCGGCCAGCCAGCTCATGCCCTCGGGATACCGGATGCGGATGGTGGAGGTGGTGGCCGTCACCTCATAGCGCAACGGACCTTCGCCATACGTGACGCTGCCGCTTAGAGACATCTTCCCGCCGCCAGCCTCTGCTGTGAGATGCTCGAAAAGCAATTCGCTGCGATTGAAGACGAAGTTTCCATTCACCTTGCTCAGGCCGACGGGGAATTCGGCATAATTAGCGGATGCGTCGCGCACGCTGGCCTGGCCGATGACTTCCGGGCGCGACATGGTGCCGCCCACCGATACGTTCATGTCCGCCCGTCCCTTCGCATCCAGGGCCGGAAGCAGGCCTTTGATCAGGCGCAGGTTCACTCCGCCGGAAATGGCGAAATTGAGCGGGCGATCCCGGTCAAACCGAGCGGAGCCGCTGAAGCGAAAATCGGTGTCAGGGCCGTGCAGGTGAGCCTGCTCGATGCGCACCTCGTTGCGTCGATAGGTGAGCTTTATATTCTGGTCGTTGGTCAGCTGTACAAATTCGTAGTTGAACGATATGCGCGCGATATCAGCCTCAATCTGAATGAAATCGGGATGGCGAAGATTCCCGGAGAGCGCGAAACTGCCGTCAGCCGATCCGTGGCCGGTGAGCTGCTTCAAATGCAGGCCCGAGCTGATGAACGGATCGAGATCGAAATTCTTCACGGAAAGGCGGCCCACGATTGGCTGATCGTCCGAAAGGCCGACGCTCAATTCGCCTTGCAGTCGATCCGGCGACGGCTCGGAGGCGAGCGTCAGGCGAGCTTGGCGGCCATCCGAATCGAGAGTTCCGGAGAAGTTCCCTTCGTTTTCCACGCCGAGCGTCAAGCCTGCGACGTGAATTTCTCCCTGAGCCACTAGCGCGCGAAGCGGGCCGCTGCCGCGCAGACGGAAACTGAGCTTCCCCGCGATTGGCAGAGCGGTGGTTTGCATCTTACGGATAGATTTCAGCGGAATGCGATCGCCAGTAAGGTCGAATATCGCCTGCCCTTCCGCAATGCGATATTCAAAGTTTCCGGCAATGTCACCGGCTCCTTTGCGCAGCACCGCATTGGTCAGCTGTAGGTCGTCGTGTTCAGCATGCAATCGGCCGCTGAGGCTTTCAAAATGCAGACTGGCTGCGTTGATGTCGTCGTAAGTAAAATCCGCATCGAATTCGGGGAAGGCCCGCGTGCCCCGCCCGTGAAAGTCGCCGCTCAAGAAACCGCTGACGGGGTAATGTGTCTCGAACATGGACTGCAGATCGTCGCTCGGCGAATGCTGCATGCGACCATTCAGAGTCCAATTGTTCGTCGGTAAAAACGCCCAACTGCCATCCAGTTCCAGGTCTAGATCGAAATTCGCCAGACTCCGCCCGCGGCGCACCGATGTGTTGCTCATGCGGAATTCATCCGGCGAATATTGCATCTCACCGTCGATTCGATCCCAATAAAGCTTGCCGTATGCAGCGTCAGTTGCGGCCACGTGGCCGGAGAAGGTGGGCGCCGCGATCGGCCCCACAATGCTTCCGCGCCACTCGGCGGAACCTGCGATAGGTTCCGGAGTTGCGTGCTCGCCGCGAAGCACGTTGATGAAGTCGTCCCAATCGAAAAGTTTGCCGGTCTGAAACTGAATTTGCAGGTTTGAATTGGTGCCGCTGATGGGACCGGAAACCTGCACGCGGGATGTCGGCGTATCGATTTCGCCCTTTGATATGTTTACTTGATGAAGTTTGTCGACGTAATCATAGTCAAACAGCGCGGTGACAGGAATCTTTCCCGGCGCGAGAGATGCGGGGGGTGCCCAGCGTGTCTCGCCCGTTGACCGAAAATCGTGGAAGCCCATATTCCACGTGTTCACTGAATCAACGTCCAGCAATCCGTCCCAGTGCAGCGCATCCACGGGAAAACCGGGATGATCGAGCGCGGCGAAGATGCGCGCCAGACTCGCCCCTCGCAGCTGGGTTTCAGTGCGAAAGCGAAGGCCCGTGAACGTCATGTCCAGGCGGCCGTTGACCGCTCCGCCGAGCGCTTCGACGTGCAGCTTGGGCACGGCGAAATGCTCCCGCGCAACCTGGAAATCTCCCCAAGTTGAAATTCCGCTGGCGTGGAACCACTCGTAAGGCAAGCGTATCTGCCGCGCTTTGTAGTAACCACCGCCGGTCCATTTGTCGCCCGGTGCCCCGGAGGAGCTGGCTGCATAGTCCGCGTGCCCCGAAAATTCGACCGTGCCGTCCGGAATATCCTTTTTCCGGAAAATAGCCCGCAAATCCGCTAAGGACAAATTGCCGCGGTATCGCAAAGCCCAATCGGGACGCGCAAAGTTCGAAAGGGACGCACGCACGCGAATTTCCGAATGGGGCAAGGTCCACACGAACTCATCGAGATCGAACGAATTCGGATACAAAGTGAATTTCGCGGAGAAATTCGAGGCGAACCGGCGCCAGGGAGTTCTCGTTAATTCCACGCGCTGCCAGCTCATGCGGCCAGTGTAGAGAGCCGCAGCGCCAACTCGATCGCTAAAGTTCAAATCGAATTCGAAATTGCCTCCGGCAAGAGCAATTGGCGTACGTCGATCGTTCACGCGGATGCTGCCATTGCGGAGGACGAGCTGCGCGATTCGAAGCTGAAACAATGTATTGCGCCACGGGCGGCCATTAGAACGCCGCTTCGGACTGGGCAAGTTGCTACGGCCATCTGCGGCAATGCGCACGGCCACTTCCGGCCGGTCGATCGCCAACTCATTGAGCGCGATCTGGCGACGTAGGAATGAAACCACACGAATTCCTACGTCCACACGATCGGCGTGAAACAGCGGAACGGCCCCTGCCGGCTCCAGGCCGTGCAACGTCAGCCCGTCGATTTCCGCGTGAAGTTTCCAGAGCTGAAAATGAAACGCCTGAATCTCGGCGCGCGCTCCGGTCCGCGTCTGGATTTCACTGATCAGCTTGTTGCGCATCCAGCGCGCCGCAATGCCGCTTTCAAATAGGAAAGTCACAACGCCGGCGATCGCCGCAATGGCGATCAGCGCTCCCAGCAGTCCGTGAGTCCAGCGCAATCTCACTACCCGGCTCCTTGCGAAAGAATATCGATCGTCAGGCCGCTGCGCGTATCGTCGAGCCATTGCTTCGAAAGCACGTCGATTGCCTGCTGGATAAGCACTTCGCGGATTTCAGGCTCGACGTCGTTCAGCGGCGGCACTTTGTCGCTCTTGGCCTTTAGCTCTGGAACGAGTACGTCCTGATAATATGTTTGCACCTGCTTCGCATCTACTTGAGCCGCGGGCCGAAAGCGAAAATCCAGAAAGCGTGAAAGATAGATTTGCCGCGCAAAAATACCGCGCACGGCGCGTTCCGGGATTCCGGCATCCGCACAGCGCTTCTCAAAATCCGCTGGCGACCCAATCTGCTTTTCGAGCTGCGCCAAAGCACGATCCACATCCGCCGGTGATGGCTTCGGGTACTGCGTCGCAGTCGCCTCTCCGCTGACGATCCATTGATCGATGAGTTCGCGGATCACCTTCGAACGCGGATTCGATTTCCCACTCACTAGCTTTTGATACGCGGCGAGTTCCTCCACTTGGCTGTCGGTAATGATGTCCGATTCAATGCGCACAGCGATTCCATCGATCGGCGCGGGCTTCGAAGCCCTCGCAAACGCCGGCGCGCCGGCCGCTTTTTGAACGCGCGGAACGTTTCGGGCTGCCCCGGGTCGAACAAGGCTGGCCACAAACACGCCAATGCAAATCGCGCGCCGCATCAGAACACCGGTCCTATGTTGAACGAAAAACCGAATCGAGGCGTGTGAATAAATTGCGGCGAAGGAGTGGGATTCAACGGCGTCGTCGCCGGAGTGTACTCATATTCGGCAGGATTGAGCAGCAGGCCGAAATCGACCCGCACGGGCCCCACGGGCGTCGGATAACGCAATCCAAAGCCGACGGTGTTGGACCAATAGTTCAGGTCTGTCTGCGACTTCGATTTCCACGCCAGCGTAATGTGATAGATGTCGTCGTAGACGTTGCCGCCGTCATAAAAAATCGTTCCGCCCAGGCGATTGCCAACAATCGGGAGGCGCATCGGGAATCGCAGCTCTTGGTTGAAGATGAGCAATGCCAGACCGCCGATCGGAAAGCCGGTGGTCGGGTCGCGCGGGCCTGCTTGATTCAATCCGAATCCGCGAAGAGACGTGCCACCCCCGGCGTAGAAGCGTTCGGGCAAAGGGATCGTCACGCATGAAACCAGGCAGAGCGCCGAGTATGGCGGAAGTGTGTTTCCGAGCGGCGCTTCCACTCCGAAGCGTACGGACCGCGCGAACACGAACGCCCTGCCGAACGAATAGAACGATGAATTTTGAAAAAATCCGCGCAGGTAGCTGGCGCTGGACCCAATGCTCTCAATGGCATCGCTGAAGTCGATGGTGTTGAATGTGCCGCGCGTGGCGTCTGCGGGATTATCGCGCCGGTCGCGCGCGTACGTAATGTCGAACCCAGAAACCAACGTGGGCTGGCTGAGGAGAGGGATCTGCTCGGGATTGATGGTGGAAACGAGATTGGAGGCTTCGACGCGCCGATAGAAATACTGATACAAGACCGAGCTTGACGGCGACAGGTGCTGCGCGACTTGGAACCCGCCTTGAAACTGAGTGGACGTAAAGGTGTTGACGTCCTGTGTCTTATCCGCATACGTGGTCAATTGCAAGCTCAGCTTCCGATCGTTCAAAAAATTCGCGGCAGTGTAAGCGAGAGAAGCGCGGTATTCGAGCGTGCTGGCACGCGTAGTGAGAGAGAGCGTCTGTGCGCGGCCGAACATGTTGTTGCGGGCAATCTCGAAAATGCCGCGGGGGCTGGCGCCGATGGTGGTGCCGTTCGGGTTGCTGGTGCCGCCGGCTATGCGCTGCACTTCAAATCCAACGCCGTAGCCGACTGTATAACGGTCGCCCTCTGTGACGTCCACGACCACCGCTTTTTCGGGATCGGTGCCCGTGGGATTTTGCGGCGCCACCTGCACGCGGTTAAAAACGCCCAGGTTGTAAAGCTGCCGCTGGGTAGAGGCCACTTCCCCTTCCCGCAATGGCCCGCCGGGCTTGATGGTCACCTGGCGCGCGATGATGCCGCGGCGCGTGAATTCGTAGCCGGTTAGCAAGAGCTTCGATACGTCGATCTGCCGGCCTTCGATCACGTGATACGCCAAGCTCACTTCGTGATCCGCTGCGGGTTTTACTTGCGCGTCCATGCGCGCGTCAGGAAAACCTTCATTGAAATAAACGGCCAGGATATTGTCGCGATCGCTTGACACCCCAGACTCGGAATACGGCTGACCTGCCGTCGACCCAATGACGGAAACCAGCGTGTCCGTGCTGATGGCATGGTTTCCCTCGATCTTGAGTTCAGCAATGCGAGTTTGTGCGCCTTCCACAATATGAAATGTAACGAACAGATCGTTCCGCTTGCCGCGATAATGATCGTCGACGTCGGTGGATACATGTGCGTCGCGAAAGCCATTGGAAAGATACAAGGCTCGGATCGAGTCGGCATCGTCGCGCATGATCTGCTGGCTGAAGCGCCCGCTCGATGCGAAAGAAGCCGTCTGCAGCTTCAGGCGGCCCGCCAAAAGACTCGCGTCAAAATACTTATTACCGTCGAAAGCCACGCCGGCGAGCCGGTAATGCTCTCCGCGCGTTATCTGATACGTGATCACCTGCTCTTTATCCTGCTTGTCTTGGCGGGTCGAGACGTCGACCGTGGCGTCGAAGTAGCCCTCGCTCTGGAAATAGTTCCGCAGATTGCGGCGTCCCTCCTGCAGTAGGTCTTCATCCACCGCGCCCTCGGCATAAATCGGAAGCAGCTTGCGGAGGCGCGACTTGCTGACACGCGCGCCGCTCGTTTCGATGCGAACGCGCGGCCCCGCCGTCACCGCCAGCGTCAGCGGCACACGATCGGATTTCGGGTCGTAAGTCTGTGGTGAAATCACCACGCCGGCGCCCAGATAGCCTTGATCTACCAGGAATTTCTTCAGCCGCTGCGACGCTCGTGAAAGCAGATCGAGAGTGAGCGAGTTTTTCCGGGAAAGCCTGGACTGGCGCAACAGGCGCGCATTGGTGTACGGCGTTTTGTTACTGACTGCGATCTCGCCGATGCGAGCGCGCGGGCCGGTGTCAACAACCACCGCTACATCCATTTGCCGCGTGTCCGCGTGCGGTTCGAGAGCCCACGTGACCTTCGAATTGTAGAAACCGTCGCCTCGCAAAAGGCCGCCGAGCCGCCCCAACGCTTCCTGCAGCGCGCTTTGCCGGAAAGGCTCGCCGAGTCCAAGGCGCATGGCAGCAAGCGCAGCGGATTCGGTGGGAGGTGGCTTCAAGCCATCGATGCGAACCCCGTTGTTGTAGAAATTGGGCTGCACGATGAAGGTGATTTGCAGCCCCGCGGCATCGCTCGATGCGGTGACGCGAATATCGGAAAAATCGCCCATGGCATAGAGGCGGCGCAGACTTTCACGCTCGGCTTCAAAAGTGAACGGCTCACCCGGTTTGAGGTCGAGCGAAGGGATCTTCTCCGAAATCGCACGGCCGGCGGCGTCCAGTACGCGAACGTCCGCAACTGGTCGGCCCTCGAAAACAGGTTCCTGCGCGCGCGCGAACGTAGCAAACAACAACACCATGGCGAGTCCGCACGCAATACGAACCACCGGCAGCCGGGCGGCAGCGCGTCCTGGATTTAGAAATCGCCTAAGCAGTCTTATTCCCCTCGTGCGACGGTCAAGGTTAGCACAGGCCCCTTGCATGCTTGGCGCGAATTGGCGCTATCATTAACGCGGCTAGACTTCTTTGATGAAACTTGACGAACAAGAGAAATATTCTCGACAGATTCTCTTCAGCGGACTCGGCGAGGCGGGCCAGCAGCGGCTGCTGAGCGCGAGCGCCGTGCTGGTTGGCTGTGGAGCGATGGGCACCGCTTCCTCGAACCTGCTAGTGCGCGCAGGCCTGGGCCGGCTGCGGATCGTCGACCGCGACTTCGTGGAGCCATCCAATTTGCAGCGGCAGACTCTTTTCGATGAAGCCGATGCGCGCGAGGCGCTGCCGAAGTCTGTGGCTGCAGAGCGGCATTTGCGTGCCATCAATTCCGGCGTGGAGGTCGAGGGCGTCACCTCCGATCTGACCCCGGGCAACGCAATTGAGCTGCTCTCCGATTTCGATCTGATCCTCGACGGAACTGATAATTTTGAGACGCGCTTGCTGTTGAATGACGCCGCGATCTCCTTCGGCGTACCTTGGATTTACGCCGCCGTGGTAGGCAGCTACGGCGTAACCATGACGATTCGACCCGGCGAAAGCGCGTGCCTGGCCTGCCTGCTCGAATCGACTGGATCAACTGAGTCCATACTGGGCGCCGACACGACATGCGACACCGCCGGGGTGTTGCAAGCTGCTGTGGGTGCGATCTCTGCGATTCAATGTGCGGAGGCGATGAAACTGCTCGCGGGAAAATCGGAGGCGCTCATCGGCCGGTTGGTAAGCTGCGACGTCTGGAGCGGTAAATTTCAAGCAATCGGCATCGCGCGAAATCCTGATTGCCGCGCCTGCGCGCGCCGCGATTTCGTTTACCTGAATGGCGACGCGCAACCGCATATCACCATGTGCGGGCGCGACTCCGTGCAAATCCACGAGCGCGGCAGAAAGCTCGATCTCGCTGAACTCGGCCGGCGGCTGAACGGCGCCTCCCGTGATGTCCGCTACAACGAGTTCCTGCTGCGCTTCCACGTGCCGCCCTACCAACTAACGGTTTTTTCCGATGGCCGCGCCATCATCAAGGGAACGAAAGACCCGGCAGTGGCGCGTTCGCTCTACGCGCGGTATATCAGTTCCTAATCTCGGCTGAAATCGAAGTAATCGGTAGGTCATCCGGCAAAGCGTCGGAGCGCCTGATGGCGCATGGCCGCGCGGTCGATATTTTCGCGGCAGTTCATCAAGGTCAGCAGAGTGCTGAGGATGCGCGCCTTCAGTTCATCAGACATCGGAAATCCACTGGTAGCCACGTGAACCATGGCCTCGCCACGTCCCGAGATTTTCCGTATGAACTCAACCTGTTGCTCGTGGGGTGCCGTACCCAGTGCCATCGCCCGCCGGATTTCAGCGCATTCCTGCTCAATGAAAAGCGTGAAGTGCAACACGCAAAGCTGTTCTGTCGCCATTCCTGATGGCGCAGACATCTTGCATCCTTTTGCGGTGCACGTCTCTGGCACGAACCCATCCCGGGAAACTATTGATATCTAAACATCTTCGATTCTCAAATGCCAGTTGGCGGAGGGGCAATGCTACGTAACAGATAGCAGTGCTAAACAGCACAGTCAGCGCGGACCGCCCCGAGGAACGCAGCCAAGTTACTTCGCCGTCGATTGAGGAGCGTGCTCGCCGATGCGGAAAGAGGTCCACGGACCAGCATCCATATCGCGCAGGACCGGAGCTTCCCACGAGAATTCCGGGTGCGCGGCCAGGAATTTAGCCGCGTTGAAATTGATCCCGCAAGGATGGCCGATCCGGGCGATAAAGCTCATAGCTTCAGCCATTTGGCTGTCCATCACCTTGCCAGAAACAGCTCCGTACGGATCATAGGGCGGCGATGTGGACTCCGGCAGCGTCACCTTCTCGTTATCGCCGTGGCCGCAAAGCGTGCGCCGGTCGGGATCGATCTTCTTCTCGTACGTGTCGTAGTGATCGCCAAGGAACATCTCTGCGAGTGATGTGTCGATCTTGCCCTTGTTACCGTTCAGCAGCGTATCCCAGCGGATTCGACGGGCGTTAGGTCCGCTGGCCGGGTTATTGGGGTCGAAGTCAGTCTCGTCGCGAATCACATCCGGATCGCTTGGGAAATTGGCGCCAGAGTAGTAGCCGTCCGTGGTGCGCCACACTTTCCAATGTTTCAGGCCCAGTTCGAACCGGGCGATTTCGCCGGTTTTTCGGTCGCCGAGCAGCCAATCGTTGGCATATCCGCCGTTATTCCCATCCAGCATGATCTTTACGTAGTCGTCGATTGAACTCGCATATTGCATCGCTTTGCGCGCCCGGACGAATTCCGGCTTGCCGTTGGGATCCCATCCGTGGAATCCGGCGATGGTCGTCTCCGTAATCATCAGGCCGGCGGAATTGACTCCAAAATCGTCGTCGCTGGTGATCACGCCTGGGAAACCGTCCATCAGGATGCGATAACCGTGCTGTGGGACGATATCGAAAATAATCCGCCAGCGAGCGCCCTCGATGTACGAGGTCCAGTTGTTGTGTGCCATCACGATCTGATGGTCTTTAGTCCAACTGCCGGTGGCCACGAACGCGCTGCAATGCCCCATTGGGACAAGGCTGGGTCGCGTTTCGGCGTTCGTTTGTTTGTTAAGCCACGGGACGTAATAGTCGGGCAACTCCGAAAACGCATTCATCGCCACGATGTCCCACAGATCGAGCTTTACGCCGTGATCGTTTAACCCGGCGACAATTCCCTGCAATTCTTGTTGGTATTCGGGGTCGATTTTGGGCCACAGCATTTGCTTGCCGGCGCGCCGGAAGAAATCCCAATCGCGCCCGGTATTGTGCGTCAGCTCCAAGCGAACCATGCCGTAGGCATCGGCGATTTCCGGCGCCAGCAGATACCCGTGCTGCACGCCGATGTCATGCGGCGAGCCTTCCAGATGAACGTAAATCCATCCCCCGCGTTCGAACCGGTATCCGCGCCCGAGCGTGTCGTCGTAAAAACTGTCACGGAATTGGTTGCTCTGCGCCAACGGCGAGGCAGCGGCCCTCGGCGCAGCAGGCATCGCGCCCGCTTGAGCCACACGACTTCCGGGCACAACAACTAGCATCAGCGCCGCCAAAAATAGACTCACCGTCACTCCCAGCGAGCCAATCACGCCGATATTTGGCGCGGTAAATGTACGCATACGTTTTGCCGATAGAATTGTCTTCAACTCATTTGCACCTTAACGCAAAAATTCGAGAACCGTGGAGCTAAATTCGAATAAACGAGACGCGATTGGCGCCAGTCAGCGGCTTTCTTTCAAACGCGGGAATACCTACCACAGCGCCTCAATTCCAATTGACCCGTATACCTTACCGCAGCTTGGGTGATATCGAAACCGGAGATGATCGCGCTGCGGAACTAGATGCTTTTTGGAGGAGCGCCAAACCGACGCGCACTCATCGTAAATGCGCGTTTCTGCTGTGACCGCCCACGTGAGAATTGCCCACGCGATCGTAGCGTCCCAGCGTCACTTCCAGTATGATGCTCCCAGAAGTTAGCGAACACGGGCGCGTCGAACTGGTCGGCGTCACCAGCCAAAAGCGCAACTGAAAAGAATTGGCTACAGAAACCATCCAGCCTAACGTCGGCCCTGGCGCCGCCCCAAGCGGGAAGGCTCGCAAGCGCGAGCTCCTTTACGCCGTCATCGTCGTATTCATTGGCATTTCCGCCGTCACTCTCGCGCAGTTCCAAGCAATCGGCCTGATTCCCCTAAAAAACCTGCTCAAGAACGAATTGCATGAAGACCGCGCCGCCACGGCCGCGTTTTTCTTTTGGATGCAGTTCGCCTGGTACTTCAAGCCATTCTTCGGAATCATCACCGACGCATTTCCTTTCCTGGGAACGCGCCGCAAAAGCTACATGATCGTCGGCGCCGTGCTCTGCGTCGGGTGCTTCATCTCTTTGCTTTTCGTGCCGCATCGCTACAACGCGCTGCTCATGATCTGCGTGGCCATCAACATTTTTATGGTTCTCTCCAGCACCGCGGTTGGCGGCTTCATGACGGAAAAGGCGCAGGAACTCCGCGCCTCAGGCCGTTTCTCCGCCATCTTCCAAATCGCTTACCAGATGGCAGGCGTCATCGGCGGCCCTGTGGGCGGTCTGCTGGGCGCCTTGGCTTTCGGATGGACCGCCGCGGCTGGCGGCGGAATCATGTTCCTCATCATCCCGATGGCGATCTTTTTTCTAAAGGAGAAGCACAGAAGAGTCGATTCCAAGAAATTGCTCAATGAAGCCGGAAAGCAGCTTAAAAAAGTGGCCAGTGCCAAGACCATGTGGGCCGCCGCTGGCTTCAGTGCACTCTTCTACTGCGCGCCGGGAATTCAGACGGCGCTCTTCTACCGCCAGCAAGACGTGCTGCACATGACCACCGAGCAGCAGGGTTTCATGCTCTTCCTGAACGGTATATTCGGCGTCGTTACAGCAACGATTTATGGTAGCTACTTGTGCAAGCGCTGGAATCTTCGCACGCTGCTGCTGTGCTGCATCATCCTGGGCGCAGTCTCGCAAATGCTATACGCGCTCTATAACAGCATGCACGCCGCGTACATCATCGAGAGCCTTTGGGGGCTGGGTTGGTCGTCGGCCGATATGGCATTGTGCGACCTATATATGCGCGCCACGCCGTCGGGCAGCGAAGGCCTTGGTTTTTCCCTGATGGTGAGCGTTCGCAATCTTTCTCTCTTCGGCGCCGACGCGCTGGGCGCCAAAGCCATGGATGCGTACCACATTCACTTCAGCACCATGGCGATTTCCAACGGCGCAATTTCGCTGATAGCGATACCATTCATCTTCTTCTTGCCCGGCGTCATTGTAGACCACAAGGATTTAAGCGCGCAGGCAGAGGCCCTACCGCCTTCGACAGGAAGAGTTCTGCCTGAAGAATGACCGTTCTTCCTGTTTTGATTTTCCGGGTGCCGCATTCCTCGCGCATTTTGCGAAGGGTGCGGATCTTGCATGCCGCGGCGTGAACTGCGAAACAGAATTTCCAGATGAGCCTTGTCGATGTCCCAGCCCAGTGCCGTGAACTCCGGTTCGGCGCGGCGGTGCACGCGACCTTCGTGTTCCACGAGCCCCTGACTTTCAGCCCGGGGAAGCAGAGCTTTAGCCCTGCTGAAAAACATGCGCGCGTCAGCGCTACCGTTCGCGCTGCCCCACCTGCACGAGTAATTGTTTCTTCCCTCAATTCGATGTTTAACCCCCTAAACTCAAGCCTCGACGAAAACGCCTGAGTCCCTTGGGTCCGAGCCTTCATCAAAAGTACAGCATGAGCCTTAGCCGGTCGGTTCGCCATTTCTTCGGAGGAACACGCATGCCTGCCCTTGCGCCAGGCGCGATTGCGCCGCCTATCGCTCTAAGCGACACAGACGGAAAATCAGCTTCTCTCGCGGATGCGCTGAAAGATGGACCCGCGTTGGTCGCATTCTTTAAGGTTGGCTGCCCCACCTGCCAATTCACCTTTCCCTTTCTGCAGCGGCTTTATGAAATGTACGGCGGCTCGGGTCTGACGTTCCTCGGAATCTCGCAGAACGCCGCAGCCGACACGCGCGATTTCACCGAGGAATTCGGCGTCAAGTTCCGCGTACTCGTCGATGAACGGCCATATCCTGCCTCGAAGGCTTACGGCCTCACCAACGTGCCCTCGTTGTTCTGGATCAATCCGGACGGCAAGATTCACATCAGCTCTGTGGGCTTTTCGAAGGACGATCTGGACCAATTCGCCGCCGAGGCGGCCCTCGTCACAGGTAAAGGCGCAAAGCCGCTGTTCCAGCCCGGCGAAAAAATCCCCAGCTTCCGGCCCGGTTGAGGATCGAAGAACTAGGCTCGGTGCGAGCCACGGGGAGCGCCCGCCCCCATCAGAATCAACGAACGCTGCGCGAAAGGTGCGTACAGCAGCGCTGCCGTTGCGCCCAGAGCCGATCCGAATCCAATCCATGGCGCCAGCAGGAACGGCGCGAGCGCCCAAAGTTCATCGAGCGGAAACGTCACCGGAAAAATCTTCAGAAATCTCTCGCGCAGCCCAGGAGCGTCGAAAGCCGCGGCGGAAATCAAGTAAAGCCGGATAGGAATTCCAACTGCCGCAGTCACGATCAGAAGTACCACAGCCCACAGAGTGTGCGGCACCATCTCGCGGATCACGTTCTGCACGATCTCCAGCCGCGCCAGCGACACGGCATAAAACACCAAATACATCACTTGCAGCAGCAGGAACAGGGTTCGAACCACCGGACGGGATGCCTGCGGCAAATCCTCAGGGCTGGCGAGCAGGGTGCGCGACCTAACCGGTGCCTCCTGGAACACAGCGGCGTCAGCTGGCTCCGGCAGGTGCAACTCGCTCGGTCCTGTTGCAGCGTTGCTGGGGCCTGGGGACACGGCTTGCTGTGCCTCCACGGAATCGTTGACCGATTCACTGTTTTCACCCGCACGCAGCAAACTGGCAGGGCTTCCGTCCACCATCTCCACCTGCGCGATAAACCGGTACCCCCGCTTCGCCAGCGTCTCCACGAATCGAGGGCTCGACGCCGAATCGCTCAGCGCCTCGCGAATCTTGTTGATGGCCGTGTTCAGACCGTGGTCGAAATCGACGAATGTGCCATCCGCCCACAAACACTGCTGGATCTCTGATCGCGAGACCAGTTCGCCGGCGTGGCCGAGCAACAGCAGTAGCACCTGCAAGGGCTGGCCCTGCAGGGGCAAGCGCCGCCCCTGTTTGCGCAGCTCGCCCGTGTGTTCGTCGGCCTCGAACGTGCCGAAGCGAAAGATGCGCCTCGCGGGATTCCCTTCCATGAGTCGATTAGTTTACCCGCCGCACGGCGATTTTCTCAACTAAGTCACGCGTTTGCTGCAAGCAAGCGACCGATGTGAAATTGAGGCGCGATGGAGGTCGCGTGCATTGATTATTCGGCGCGCGCCGCCGCATTCTGCCCCCCGACTGGAGCTTCTGTCGCTCGCGAAGAGCGGACATTTTATTGGCGCAATTGTGGAAGATCCGGCTTCGGTGTTGTAGGAGCCGTCGGCCATCGCGTGATGGAAACGCAACTGTGTTGTTGTGGAGGCCGAATTCGGGGGCTGTGGAAGCCCCCGACTTCAGAGGTCCAAGGAGGCAAATCGTGATCGCAAGAAGTTCCGTCACGAAAGCAGTCATTCTGGCCGTGGCCGCCGTCCTCACAACGGCCGTGGCGCAAGCCGCTACCGGGCCATCGCCCCAGGCGCTGGCGGCATTCAATCAGTATGTATCGCAGGCCGAAGCGCAAATTCAGCAGGAGCAGAGCGCGCCGGACACTTTCCTCGGGCTGCAAGCCTTCCCTTCCCCAGGTCCCAATGCTCTTGAAGAGCGCCTGCGCCGGGGCGAGATCGTAATCACCAGCGGCGGCATCACGCCCGTCGAAGTCCCCGGCGGATTGGTTCACCACTGGGTCGGAATCGAGTTCATTCCCCAGACGACCATTGCGCAGGTTTTCGCCATCCTCCAAAATTACGATCAGATGGCCCGCTACTACAGCCCGGACGTGGCAGCGTCGCACTTAATAAAGCGCCACGGCGACGACTTTCACATTTCGATGCGCCTGCGAGAACACAAAATCATCACCGTCATGCTTGATGGCCTTTACGACGTGAAATACGGCCAATTGGACGCCGCACACCAATATTGCGTCTCGCGCAGCATGCAGATGGTGGAAGTCTCTGACGATCGCAACTCCACCAACGGAAACCAAGATGCCAATGGCGAGGATGGCCCGGCTGCCAGCGGAACCGACCACGGTTTCTTGTGGCGCACCAACGCCTACTGGCGATTCCAGCAAGCCGACAGCGGCGTGTTCATCGAATTCGAATCGATTTCGCTCAGCCGCGATGTCCCTGCGGGCTGGGGATGGCTGGTCGAACCCTTCATCCGCGACGTTCCGCGCGAATCACTGCTCTTCACCCTGCGCGCCACGCGCAAAGCGGTACTGGCAAACAGCGCAGCCGATGCGCCGGCAGTTGCACCTTTGCAGCACCGACCCTGATCCGCAAATCTTCGCGGTGCGAGCGCCTAATCCCAGGAGGAAGTACCGATGTCAACGACAATGCAAAGCACGGCCGCCACAGCTTTTCGCAATGCCACTCGCGTGCAGCAGGCCCTCACCGCGTCCGCGGAACGGAAAGTTCTTCTGTGGCTGGCGCGCCGCACGCCCGATCGCGTCTCGCCCGATCATTTGACTGCGTTCGGATTCGCGGCGCAGTTTTTGGCGGGCGCATCGTACGCGCTGGCGCGCTGGAATAAATTTGCGCTCCTGCTTGTGGTCGTGTTTATCGCCGCAAACTGGCTGGGCGATAGCCTCGACGGCACGCTCGCGCGTCACCGCCAAAAGCTGCGCCCGCGATACGGCTTCTACGTCGACCACATGGTGGACACTTTCGGCGCCACCTTCCTGATTACCGGCCTTGTCGCATCCACATACATGCACTGGCAGGTCGGCGTGGCGATGTTGGTTGCGTTCCTGGTGCTTTCCATCGAAACCTATCTCGCCGCCTACACGCTGCACGAGTTTCGGCTTTCGCACGGGCTTTTCGGTCCGACCGAAATACGCATTCTGCTGATCGTCGGCACGGTCGTGCTGCTGTTTCATCCGTACGCGCATCTTTTCGGACGCGAGTTCTTGCTCTTTGACGTTGGCGGCGCCATCGCAACCGCTGGGATGTTCGGAATGGCTGTCGTCGCCGCTGTTCGCCACACCGCGCAGCTCTATGCTGAAGAGCGGCTTTCGTGAAAATCGGTGAAACGATCCCGTCGCAGAGTCAATTCCGTCGATGGCTTAAATTCAATTTCGTCGGCGCGATTGGCATGGCCTTCCAGTTCGCGATTCTCGCGCTGCTCACAATCGCGTTGCGAGTCCATTACCTTCTGGCCACAGCCATCGCGGTAGAGTGCGCCGTGCTCCACAATTTCGCATGGCACGAACGCTTCACCTGGGCGGACCGCAAACTCCGGCACGCCAGCGGCATCGCGGCGCGGCTCGTTCATTTCAATCTCACTACGGGCGCTGTTTCGATCGGCGGTAATCTGCTGATGATGCGAATTCTGGTGGGAGCGGCGCACGCACCGCTGTTACTGGGAAACTGCTTCAGCGTGGCGGCTTGCTCCGTGGTGAATTATTTGGTGAACGACCGTTGGGTCTTCCGCACGCCGTCACGCGCTCGAGAGCGGATCCTGAGGGCAAAATCGTATTGACCGGCGCGAATGAGCCACTTTTGGCATTTTAAGCGCGTTCAAGGACAGTTTAGGCGCGCTTTTGAGCGCAAATCAGCACACTTATTTCCGGATTTAGCCGAATAGATTTGTAAATTAGAGACGATTTCAGCGAGCAATTTTGCCGACGAGCGGCGCCTGGATCACTTCGTCTGAGTGGCCACCGTTTCGAGCGCGTCACCGATCAGTACCGCGGACTTCCATTCTTCCATGAACGACGCGCCCAGGCTGCGGTAGAAATCGATGGCCGTCGCGTTCCAGTTGAGCACTTCCCAGCGCAGGCAGAAGTAGCCGTCCTTATACGCCAGCGCCGCAACATGCGAAAGCAGCGCTTTGCCAATTCCCTGCTGCCGGAATTGCGGCCGCACGTAAAGGTCATCCAGGAACATGCCCGCGCGCCCCTGAAATGACGAGTAGAACTCGAAAAAGATCGCGTAGCCGGCCGGCTCGCTGTTCCATTCACCAATGACCGCGCGAAATTTCGGCGCGGCGCCGAAGCCGTCGCGCGCGATATCGTCTTCGATCACGCTGGTTTCATTTTCGAAGTGCTCGAACTCCGCGAACTCGTGAATCATGCCCGCGAGCAGCGCGGCGTCGTTGATGGTGGCAGGACGAATCGAGAACATGGATTGAAGTTTGATTATAGCTGCAGATGCGTCCCCGCGCCTAGCCGTTGGACGCGGACGAGCGTTCGAGAATCGCGGCTAAACTTACGTCACCAGGAATCTTTCGCGAAAAAGTTGCGGGGCGGACCTGCGCTGCGCAGGACGGCCCCATAACAGTGATGCGATCGATTCTCGTCCGTCTAGAAAATCAGCTTCACGGCAAACTGAATTTCACGCTGGCTGTTGGGAATAGTTCCGCCAATAAACCCGTAGGTCGGATTCACCGTACCCCCATCGCCTCCGCTGGGCGCGGCAACGCATGTGGGGTTGGGCGGGGCTGGCGGAGCTGACGGTGTGCAGACACCGCTGTAAAGCGTCGCGCCAGGAGCCCCGAAATCCGTACGGTTGGCGATGTTGAAGAACTCCGCGCGGAATTGCGCACTGAGCCGCTCCGTAATCCTGGTGTTTTTCAGCAGGGCGAAGTCCAGGTTGATATTGCGCGGACCGAAAAGCGTATTTCTCCCTGCGTTGCCAAGCGTGCCGGCTGGTTCAAGCGAGAAGCAGGAGCTGTTGAGCCATACGGGCTCGAGTATGTTCGTGGTCGAAGAGGGTTCCCGCGTGTTCTTGGCGTATGGATCGCATCCGGCAACCGCATCGGGACGAGTGTCCTGGGCGTTGTTGAAGAGTCCGGCTTGGTCGAAGCCATCGCTGATGCTGAATGGAGCGCCGCTCTGCGCGGTAAAAATGCCGCTGAGCTGCCATCCTTCGATCAGCCGGTTACCGTGGAACGGCAACTGGTAGATCACGTTAGCCACTACATTGTGTCGGAGATCAAACTGGCAATCGCCGTAGTCGTAGCGCGAATCGTAAGGATCGAGCTGTCCAAGTGCACCAAGTTCGAGACCGTATGAACCGGAGCCGTCGTCAAGGCAATGGGAATATGTGTACGAAACTTGCATCGTGACGCCCCTAGCGGCCTGCCGAACTAAGCTCACTTGGAGAGAGTTGTAGCTCGATCTTCCGCCGGTGACATTCTCATTGAGCGCCGAATAGTTGTTGTTCAGGCGCGGCAAAACCGGCTCTACAGATCCTCCTCCGGCTGGAGTGAACGCGCCAAAATAGCAACTGGACAATTGCGAAAGCGTGGGAACGCAGGTACTGCTGCCCGCCGCGGGCGTGACGTAATAACTGCAGAAGGGACCGGGGCAATTCGCCGGGTTCGCTTCGTTGACTGTGGTAGCCGTGGTGGGAATCGATGGATTCAGATTGCGCTGACTAAAGAGATGCACGCCGCGAGAGCCGACATAGCCGACAGTCAGCACGGTTCCGGCACCGAGCTCTCGCTGGACGTTCAAGTTCCACTGCTCCTGGTAAGGAGCGACCGTCGTGGTGTACGGCACTCCATCACCAAGATTGATGCAAGCTGTGCTGTTGTTCACGATGTTATCCGCGGCGCATGCCGTGGGCTGCTCTTGCGGTGGCAGTGCAGCAGGTTGCCCAGCGAAGGGATCTGGGAAGCCGGGGGCAATCAGCTCGTGATAATTGAACGGCGGACTGAAGTAATAGGCAGAGGCGTAGGTGCGAGGTGCAACCGGATCGTGGAAGATCCCGAACCCCGCGCGAATGGAGGTTTTCTGATCTCCGAATGGCGCCCACGCCAAGCCGATCCGTGGATCGATGTTCTTCCGATTTGGGCTGGTTTGAAAGGCATGACTGACCGGAGAAAATCCACCATTCCCATACGGCGGGTTCGTTATCGTGTAGAAAGGCCAACCGGAGGGATTCGACCCAAAATCGTAGCGGACGCCGAGGTTGAGGGTTAGCCGCGAACTCACCTTCCAACTGTCGTTTATGTAGGGGTTGATATCGATTTCCCGGAAATACCGGTTCGGAATGTCCGTGTACGGACTCTGCTGGACGCCGTAGCCGAGAAGTGAACTTCCTTCGAGAAAACTCGGCAAATTCAAGAATAGGTAGAAATCCCCGTACATGAATGGTGCATTAACATTGGACTGCACACGCAGGATGTCGGCGCCAAAAGTAACCGTATGCGCGCCATGGATCCAGGCCACATCGTCTCCTACGCCGACGGTATTCTGTGCAATCGTGTCGGAAACGAACTGATCGCTTCCGACTCCGCTCAGTCCGGGGCAGAGGATGCATGGAGTCACTGATGCATCTTCGTGGCGGCTTGGAATGAAGGCTAGCGGGTCGGAGGAAGCCGGCAGAGTGCTGTTCGAGTACGACGATTCGAACGTGCGGACCAACATAAGGCGCGCGTTGTTAACTACGTTAGCCGAAAAAATGTGCCGCTCTTCAGCGGTGAAGTACTGGTTCCTGGTGTGATCGACCTCCGGCCAATACGGCAAGTCGGAACCGAAGGCGGCGATGGGGCTCAGGTTGTAAGCTCGGTCCGATACGTACCGCCCGAAAATGCTGTCGGTCGCGGAAAGCGTATAGTCGATCCGTCCCAGAATGTAGTTTTCACTCGAATTCTGCGTTGCGCCTACAGTCGTTCCATAGTAGCCGCCCAGGTCCTTGGCAGATGCTGGAGGAGTAGTCTTATTGTAAATACCCAAAATTCCAGCTATCGCCGCCGCAGCTGCGGGCTGACCAGAGGCGCAGCCAAATGGTATAAACGTGTACGGCCCGCCGGTAGCAGGCGCAGGAGCGGAAGGAGTTCCACCCGCGCAGCTAGGCGGAAGAGGCCCGAAAACGCTGCTGCTGGGCACCCAGCCGTTAGCCACGTACGGCTCCGGCAAGGTGACGCCCGCGACGGTCTGGCCGAGCGCTTGGCGCAAGCCCTCATAGTTTCCGAAGAAGAACAGCTTGTTCTTTTTGATTGGGCCGCCGAGGCTGCCGCCGAACTGGTTGCGGCGAAAGGCCGGCTTATACGGCTGCAACGAAGGCGTGAGGTCGAAGTAGCTGCGGGAGTCCAATGCTGAATTGCGTAAGAACTCGTATGCGGAGCCATGAAAGCTGTTGGTGCCCGATTTTGAGACAGCGTTCATAACCGCGCCGTTACCGCCAAATTGTGCGCTGTAGGTGTTAGTAAGTAAGCTGAATTCCTGGATCGCCTCCACTCCGAGCGTCGTTCCCAGAGACGCCGAGCCGGCCGAGTGATTCCAGAAATCCTGCATATTTGTATCGTCTAGCAAAAATTCCTCGCCCTCTGTCCGGGCACCGGCAATCGAAAAACTGGCGCCATTCCCGTACAGTGCTCCGGCGCCGCCGCCGACCGGGGTCACGCCAGGAGCGAGGTTAAGCAACTGCTCATAGTTGCGGCCATTCAGAGGCAGATCAACCATTTGCTTCGGACTGACTAACGAGGAGATCGCCGTGGATTGCGTCTCTACCTGCGATACAGCGGACTCGACCGTAACGGTCTCCTGCGCTTGACCCACCGGGAGCGTCAAATTAACAACGAGCTGACTTCCAACCGTCAAGCTGACGTTCTTTTGAAGCACGCTTTGAAATCCGGTTTTCGAAGCCTGTACTTGATACGGCCCGACCACCAAATCGGGGGCGTTATAACGGCCCTGATCGTTGGAGGTAAGTGTCGAGCTGACGCCGGTGGCCGTGTTCGTGACGACTACCTGGGCCCCGGCGATCACCGCCCCAGTTGAGTCGGTGACGGTTCCGGAGATGTTTCCAGTCACCGCCTGCGCGTGCAGCGATAGTGCTGTAAACGCGAATAGGAATACGCACGCCAAGACACACTGGCAGAATCTTGCGAACGACCTCGGGCCTCTGAACATAGGCGTCAGCCTCCCGATCGGATTTTTAGCTGTGAATCCACCCCGCCACCCGGCGGTATGACGCAGCTAATACTCCACGCGGCAACGCCCTGTCAAGAGTAAAGATGGATCCGACTAAGTCGCGCCGGCTCCTGTTTTCTATAAGGCGGATTATTGTCGGGATAACTCTCCACGCGGAGAGAAGGCTCGTCCTGAATTAGCGCAAATCCGAAGCGCCCATGTGAAAAAAACTGAGCTATTCGGTTTGCGAAGGCCCCGACTCAGGACAGCGCCTTACACGGATATATCCAGGGTAAATAGCCAACTCGCTCGCCCCAAGAACTAGCGCGGGGGCAAGTCTATTTTGGGGCCAAGAAATGAACTCACTGCTTATGGGCGTTGAATCATCTCGATGCGGTTGCCCGCCGGATCGATGGCGATACCTATCATGATGCCGGTGTTTCCGAATGCACGAGGATCACCAGCCAGCGAGCCGCCAGCCGCCTTGATGGCCGCGACAGTATTGGTCATGTTGCTCACGTTTAGGACGAGGTGCGGAACCGGGTCCTTTAGATCGTCAGCGCGATGCATGATGACGATGGGCACACTTTTGTCGGCCTTAGCGGCGTCGATGGTCGCGCCGAAATTCAGGAAGATTTCCGCGCCACCGGGCACGTTGATGCGATTGGTTTCCTGCATGCCGAAGGCGGACTCGTAGAACTTCGCCAACGAGGCCGTGTCTGATCCGCCGACTCGCGCTGCGTTCAGAGACACCTGCGCGTGCGCCACGCTCGCGAGAAGCAGCGCGGCGGTTACCGCCAGTAAAGCTGTGCAGAATTTCTTCATCGAAGTCTCCTTGAGTCCCGACCATGCCAAATTTGCGCGCGGGGAAAGAGTGCACCCTCATTCACGCAAGCCTGGAATGAGGTAACAGCCGAGCCGGACGCCAGAATCTATCGGGATCGAGCAAATTTATCAACAAGCGAATCGCTCTGAATCCAACCGAGGCCGACATGCTAACACGGTTCCGCCGAAAGAGCCTGCCTCGGCCAGGGTCCCGCTTGCGCCATCGTCTGGCACGAACTCCCGGCTTCCACTTAAATCCTCGACAATGTTCCCGGAAACGAGCGCCGCACCGTGATTGTCACTTTGAACCCGCCGATGCTACACTCGCGTGTCCCGCGTATCGCGTTGATGGGTACATTTGCGAAAGCTGCCCGCACCTGCAAGGGGAGCTGCGTCCCGGAAAGTCCTTCGAGCGTCGATTCCGACGGGCAGATTACCAAATACAACCCGGCGCCATTGTTTCTGAAACAAAATGCAGGTCTGGGACGTTTCAATAGCTTAGGCTTTGTGCACGCATTCAGCGCGTTGTGACCTTTGGGGAGAGGATAGACGAATGAATGTAGGGTTTATGCATGCAGCGGTAGTTCTGTTTATGGCCAGTTCTTTGGTGGTGACTCCGCTGTATGCGCAGAATCAAAGCCAGGATCAGACTCAGAACCAAAGCAACGCACCAGCACCGGGCTCAGCGGCCGCGACGACCACTCCGCCCACTGCGTCTACCACGCAGGCGCCAAACCAGATTCACATGCAAACGCCGCCGGAGTACAAACCGCCGACAGAACAGCAGGGTCCGCCGCCGGCGCCCCCTCGTGAAGTTCCGCTCGGGCCGCACAATTTCAGCCGTTCGTGGTTTCCCAATATCCTGGCGCCATACGAGGGCGTCCATGTTGCAGAACCGGTGATGACAAATACGCCCCGCATCGAGCAACTGATTCAGAATGGCAAGCTGATGCTGGGCCTCGAAGACGCTATTTCACTCGGACTTGAAAACAATTTGGCCATTGCCGTGGAGCGCTACCAGCCCACGTTGGACCAAGCGAGCTTGCTGCTAGCTCAGTCGGGCGCCAACGGCCCGCTCAAGTTCGACCCCACGCTTACAAGCACCTTCAGCTTGGCTCAGCAAAACTCCGCATTTAACAATCCATTCTTCGCCGGCCTCGGAACCTTCGGCCCGGGGGGCGTACCCACAGAGACTCTTGCTCCGATCATTTACGGCCACGCCTTTAACGCTGATTTTGGTTACACGCAGAATTTCAAAACTGGCACGCAGGCTTCCGTGACTTTCGATATGTCGCGAGATTCCACAAGTCTCCCGTCTGACCTGTTCAACCCGTACGTGGAGTCCACTCTGACCGTTCAGCTCACCCAACCGCTCCTGAACGGTTTCGGCAAACTTCCCAACACGCGTTACATCATCGAGGCGAGAAACACCGTAAAAATCGGCACGTCGCAATTTCGGAATCAAGTGATTACGTCCGTCACGCAGATCGCTCACGACTATTGGGAGCTTGTCTATGCGCGGGAAGCGGTGAAAGTGGAGCAAGTCACCGTCGCCGCCGATCAACAGCTTTACGGAAACAACAAAAAACAGGAAGAGATTGGTACGATGGCGCCTCTGGACGTGATCGACGCGCAGTCGCAGTTGGCGACCGATCAGCAGGCTCTCGTTCAGTCGCAGACCACGCAATTACTCGATCAGACCAACCTGCTCGTGGACATCACGAAAGACCCGCTAGCGGCTCCGCTTCAAGGCGTGGAAATCGTTCCCACAACGCCGATCTTCAGTCCAACGCCTAGGGACATTTCGCTGGAAGATGCGGTCGCGGAAGCCATGCAAAACCGGCCTGAGATTGAACAGGCCGTACTGAATCTGAAAAACTCTGGCATCGAAATTAAGGCCGCCAAAAATGGCCTCCTGCCGCAACTCAATCTCACGGGTGAGTACCAAGCCGTCGGGTATGGGGGCATCGAACACAAGGCAACCACCGCCACTAGCATCGTCGGAGCTGATCTGGCCGCCCCAATTTGGGACACGACTCTCGGAGCTCCCTCCGCGACTCTTTTTGAACCTCTTACTCAAACAAAACTAACAAACGCTTTCACCTTTTCTGGGGGAATCGGTGATTCCTTGAGCCGCATGATCCACGCGGACGCCCCGACGTTCCAAGGCACACTCACGTTGACGCTCCCGATCCGCAATCGGGCTGCGCAGGCGAATTACGCCACTGCGGAAATCAATCATCGCCAGCAGGAAGTCTCGTACATGCAGACGCGCGCCACCATCATTACCAGTGTCCGTCAGGCGCTCATCACACTTGAACAGGACCGCGCCGCCGTCGCCGCCGCGCAAGAAGCGCGCATTTACAATCAGCAGAGCTACGACGATGAAGTGAAAAAGCTGCAACTAGGCACGTCCACGGCTTTCACCGTGGTGCAGAAGCAGCAATTGCTCACGGTCGCTGAAGGTACGGAGTTGCGCGACCGCACCAACCTAATCGAGGCGGAACTGGTGTTCGAACAAGCACTCGGGAAGACTCTGCAAGACCACAACATCAGTATTCAAGGTGCCGTGTCCGGAAACGCGACTCAGCCACTGAATATCCCCGGCACGCCAGACAAGACGCTGCCGTAGTAGTATCGGGGAAGCGCTTGGATTCTGCACCAGTTGAGGGCCGGGCGCTTCCCGATGTCTAAATCCAAAATTCCGCGAAATTCGCCGGCGGGCGAGAGCGATATGGAATCAGACAATCGCGTTCGCATGCCCGCGCGTTCATCCGGCACGGGCGAACGGGCAGCTAAGTTCACTACCGTTTCTGGCTTCCCTATTCGCCAGCTGTACACGGAAGCAGACATAGCCGGGTGGGAAGCTGCGAGCAAACTTGGGCTTCCCGGCGAGCCTCCCTACACGCGCGGCATTCACCCGGCGATGTACCGCGCGCGCCTGTGGACCATGCGCCAGTTCGCGGGCTTCGGCTCGGCGGAGGATACTAACCGCCGCTTCCGCTACCTTCTCTCGCAACGACAAACCGGCCTCTCCGTCGCGTTCGATCTGCCCACGCTGATGGGCTACGACTCCGATCACCCGCTCTGCGAAGGCGAGGTGGGCAAATGCGGCGTGGCCATCAGCTCGCTTGCGGACATGGAATCGCTCTTCGATGGCATCCCGCTCGCGGACGTCACCACGTCGATGACCATCAACTCGCCCGCCGCGCCGATCTGGGCGATGTATCTCGCCGTCGCCGAAAAGCAGGGCGCCGATTGGAAAAAGCTCTCCGGCACGCTGCAGAACGACATCCTGAAGGAGTACATCGCCCAGAAGGAATACATCTACCCGCCGAAACCGTCGATGCGCCTGGTGACCGACACGATCGAGTTTGGCGCCGAACGCACGCCGAAATTCAATCCCATCTCGATCAGCGGGTACCACATTCGCGAAGCCGGTTCGACGGCCATTCAGGAGTTGGCGTTCACGCTGCGCGATGGCATCGAATACGTGGAGGACTGCCTGCGCCGCGGTCTTGATGTCGATTCCTTCGCTCCACGGCTTTCGTTCTTCTTCAACGCGCACAATGATTTCTTTGAAGAAATCGCCAAATACCGCGCCGCGCGCCGCCTGTGGTGCAGCATCATGCGCGAACGCTTCGGCGCGACAAACCAGCGATCCTGGGCGCTGCGTTTCCACGCGCAAACAGCGGGTTGCTCGCTGACCGCGCAGCAACCTTATAACAACGTGGTGCGCACCGCGCTGCAAGCCCTCGCCGCGGTGCTCGGCGGGACGCAATCGCTGCACACCAATTCGCTCGACGAGGCCTGGGCGCTTCCCTCCGAATCCGCAGCCACGCTGGCGCTGCGCACGCAGCAAATTCTGGCGCACGAAAGCGGCGTCACCATCACCGCCGATCCCTTCGGCGGATCGTATTTCCTGGAAACGCTCACCAACGAGATCGAGCGCGAGGCGCGAGCCTACATCGACAAGATCGATGCCATGGGCGGCATGGTGGCCGCCATCGGCCGCGGCTTCCCGCAGCGCGAAATCGCCGACGCCGCGTACGAATATCAGCAGGCGCTCGATCGCAAGGAAAAGATCGTCGTCGGCGTAAACGATTACGTCACGGAAGAAGCGCCTATCGAAATACTGCACATCGGCGAGTCCGTCGCGCAGCACCAGGCGCAAGACCTGCGCGATCTGCGCGCCAACCGCTCCAATGCCGAAGTCGCGCGCCGGTTGAAGTCTCTCCATGGAGCGGCGGAGGGCGACGAAAACCTGATGCCGCACATTTACGAAGCAGTGAAAGCCTACGCCACGCTCGGAGAAATCTGCGACTGCCTGCGCGAAGTTTTTGGCGTTTACGAAGAAGCGGCGATCGCTTGATTCGGAAGCGCGCGGTACGCAGCGTTCGAGAGGACCTAGGAATACACGCCCGCTATGCTATCAACCGCGGTCGAGCCGTGCGTCAATTCACGGCTAAACGTGCTATTTTATTTGCGGCTGCGAAAGAAACGCCGAGCGCAGTCTTGCAAATGAATGCTGCGATCCGCGGTGTGCGAAGAATACGTGCCGCGAACTGAGGGCCACGACTGAATGCCGGGTAGACCAATCCGAGTGCTGATCGCCAAACCAGGCCTGGATGGCCACGACCGCGGCGCGAAAGTAATCGCTCGCGCGCTGCGCGACGCCGGCATGGAAGTGATCTACACCGGCCTGCGGCAGACGCCCGAAATGATCGCGTCCGCCGCTCTGCAGGAGGACGTGGACGTGATCGGCCTCTCCATCCTTTCAGGCGCGCACAATACTCTCTGCGCGCGCCTGATGGATTTGCTTCGGGCCAAAGGAATGACGGACGCGACCGTCCTGATCGGCGGCATTATTCCGGCAGCCGATGTCGCCGGACTTAAGCAATCCGGCATCGCCGAAGTTTTTCTGCCCGGCACTCCGACGCAAGCCATCGTCGATTTCATCCGCCAGCGCGCCACCACCGCATCCAAGGGCGCGCCGAAGGGGGCCTGACATTTTCGCGCCGCCGGAAATTCCAATCGCGTTGCATCGCTACGTCTGGCGAGGCCGCTCGTGAAGCGCACCGTCGATTCGCGCTCCGAGCGAAACGATCGCCAATCCGCGGCGCTCGAGAAAAATTCTCGCCGGATGGTTCAACTGCTCACGGACCTCAAAAACGAAGAAGAACAAATTCGCCAGGGCGGCGGCGCGAAAGCCATCGACGGCCAGCATAAGAAAAACCGCCTGACCGCCCGGGAGCGGGTTGCCAAACTGATCGATCCCAAAACGCAGTTTTTCGAGCTGAGCATCTACGCGGCATATCAGATGTACCAGGAATGGGGCGGCGCGCCCGCTGCCGGCGTGGTCACCGGGATTGGCACGGTGATGGGCCGGCGAGTAATGATCATCGCCAACGACGCGACCGTGAAAGCCGGCGCTTTTTTTCCCATGACCGCCAAGAAAGTGATCCGCGCGCAAAATATTTCGATCGAGAATCGCCTTCCAACAATTTATCTGGTCGATTCCGCGGGAGTCTTTCTGCCGCTTCAGGAAGATGTTTTTCCCGACACGGACGATTTTGGGCGCGTTTTTCGCAACAATGCGGTGATGAGCGCTATGCGCATCCCGCAAATCGCCGCGATCATGGGACTGTGCGTTGCCGGCGGCGCTTACCTTCCCGTGATGTGCGACCACGTCCTGATGACCGAAGGCAGCGGACTTTTTCTGGCGGGGCCGGCCCTGGTGCAGACGGCCATCGGGCAAAAGGCAACCGTCGAGGAATTGGGCGGCGCGCGAATGCACGCGCAAATCAGCGGCACGATCGACTTTCGCGAGCCGGACGACGATGCCTGCATCAAGCGCATTCGCGCGCTGGTGGATAAAATCGGCGATGGGCGGCTCGCGCCGTTCGACCATAAGCCGCCGAACCCGCCCGCCAAGCCGGCGGAAGAAATTTACGGAATCTTTTCCGACGATCCGTCGCAGCAATATGACGTGCGCGACATTCTAGTGCGCGTGGTGGACGGCGGCGAATTTGAGGAATATCGCGCCGAATTTGGCCAGACAATGTTTTGCGGATACGCGCGCATCGGCGGATGGGCGGTCGGAATCGTCGCCAACAATAAAAAGAATGCCATGGTAGACGCGCCGGGCACCGGCGAGCGTCACATGGAATTCGGCGGCGTGATCTACACGGAATCCGCCGATAAGTCCGCGCGGTTTATTCTTGATTGCAATCAGAATCTGGTGCCTCTGATTTTCATGCACAACGTGAACGGGTTCATGGTGGGCAAGGAAGCCGAATGGAGCGGCATCATCAAGGCAGGCGCGAAGCTGGTGAACGCCGTCGCCAATAGCGTGGTGCCAAAAATCGTGGTGATCTGCGGAGGCACGTTCGGCGCGGGGCATTTCGCCATGTGCGGCAAGGCGTACGATCCGCGATTCGTGTTCGCGTGGCCCACGGCTAAATACGCGGTAATGAGCGGCGAATCGGCGGCAGGCACACTGGTCGAGCTGAAAGTGCGGCAACTCGAACGCCAGGGGAAAAAGCTGAGCGCCGAGGAAAAGGACGAGCTATACAAGTCCATCCATGCCACCTACGAAGCGCAAATGGACCCCCGCTACGCCGCCGCGCGCTTGTGGGTGGACGCGATTATCGACCCGGCACACACGCGCGAGGCATTGATCGAAGCGCTCGAATGCGCCGCGCTCAATCCCGAAGTCCGCGAATTCAAAACGGGAGTTCTTCAAACCTAACTTCTCATGACCGAATCCAACATCACCCTGGTGGAATGCCCGCGCGATGCCTGGCAGGGCCTTTCGCATATCATCCCCACCGGAGAAAAAATCAGATATCTGACCAGCCTCGTTTCGCTCGGCTTCCGGCACATCGACGCGGTCAGCTTCGTCTCGCCGAAACACGTGCCGCAGATGTCCGATAGCGAAGCCGTGATGGCGCGACTGAGCGCGGCGCGCAGTCCATCGGGCGACGCGCCGGAAATCATCGGGATCGTAGTGAACCAGCAGGGGCTGGAACGCGCGCTGGCTACTCCTGGCGTGACGACAATCGGGTACCCATATTCGGTCTCGGCGTACTTTCGGCGCGCGAATGCCAATATGTCTCGCGCCGAATCGCGCGCGCTGGTGGAAAAGCTGCAACGCGATGCGAAAGCGGCGTCGCGGAAAGTGGTGGTGTACATTTCGATGGCGTTCGGCAATCCGTACGACGAGCCGTGGGGCCCGGAAATCGTGGAGGAAACTCTCGTGTGGCTGAAAGACGTTGGCGTGCGCACGGTCTCCCTCGCCGATACCGTCGGCGCTGCTTCGCCCGAGGAAGTTGCCAATCTGGTGCGCGCCGCGAATAGCTGCGTCGCTGGGATCGAGATCGGCGTTCATCTCCACAGTCGTCCGGAGGGCGCGGCGGAAAAAATTCTTGCCGCGTACGAGTCCGGATGCCGCCGGTTCGATGGCGCGCTCACTGGCCTGGGCGGGTGCCCTTTCGCGGACGAATTGGTCGGCAACATTCCCACCGAGATTATTCTGACGACGCTTGCGGCGCGGGGCGTGGCCACCGGCATCGACACGAAGTCGCTCGCAATCGCTTGCGCTATGACTGGCGATCTGCGCGAAAAATATGCGGTCCAGCCTAATGCGGAGATAGGGGACGCTGGGCAGGACACGCAGCCGGAGACGCGGCCGAACTGAACGCGGAGCGCGAAAGCTATGGGCTACAGCTCACTGACGTACCAGGTTGACGGGCAGGTGGCCACGATCTCGCTGACGGTTCCGGAAAAACGCAACGCCATCTCCGTGCAAATGCTGGCGGAACTGACCGGGGCGCTGGCCGAGGCAGAGTCGAACTCCGTGCGCGCGGTGATCCTCACCGGATCAGGCAAAGCGTTTTGCTCTGGAATGGACCTGGACGAACTGCGGCTCCTTGGCAGCTCCACGCTGCAAAAAAATTTGGAGGACGCGCGGCGTGTCTCGAACCTGTTCTACAGGCTGTATTCGTATCCTAAGCCCGTAATCGCAGCGGTCAACGGCGCGGCGATCGCAGGAGGCTGCGGCCTAGCGACGCTCGCAGATTTCACGCTGGCCGTCCCGGATGCGAAATTCGGCTATCCGGAAGTGAAGTTGGGATTTATGCCCGCGCTGGTAGCCGTTTTCTTGCGCCGCCAAGTTGCCGAAAAGCACGCGCGCGATCTGCTGCTGACGGGACGCATTATTGACGCGGCGGAAGCGTACCGCATCGGGCTAATCACGGAGGTCGTCGCGGCCGAGCGTCTGATGGACCGCGCCCGCGAGGTCGCTTCGACGCTGCTGGCCGTTAGTCCCACGGCCGTGGCGCGCACGAAGAAATTTGTGTTGGATTTCGATAACGCGGCGATCCGCGCCGAACTGGAAACGGCCATCGACGCCAACGCCAACATCCGCGCCACGCCGGATTTTCAAGAAGGCGTTGCCGCGTTCCTGGAAAAGCGCGCGCCGAAATGGTCCGGAGATTAATCGTCGATAATGGGCAACGACGGATACGCTGACGCGACGATCCGCGTGCGATACGCGGAGACCGACCAGATGGGCGTGGTCTATTACGGAAATTATTTCACGTGGTTCGAAGTTGGGCGCGCCGAGCTTTGCCGCCAGCTTGGTTTCGATTACAAGCGCATGGAAACCGACGACGATAGTTTTATCGTGGTGGTGGAGGCGAGCTGCCGCTACCGGCGTCCGGCGCGCTACGATGAATTGCTGACCGTGCGTAGGCGCGTTACGGAGTCGCGCCGACGGACCGTGCGATTCGCGTACGAAATTTACCAGCAAGACTCCGGCGAACAACTGGCTACCGGCGAAACGCTGCATGTGATTTGCGACCGGCTGGGACAGCCGAAATCGCTCCCTGAAAAATATCGCAAATATTTGCCGGTGATGGCGGCAAAGGCGTCCGCGAATGAGCACAAGCCCGCAAAACGATAAGCCGCGCGAACCACGCGCGCGGAGAGCAGCCGCACTGTGACCACCATCACGATCGACGGACAAAGCCTCACGCTAGAAAACCTTCGCGCGCTGGTATTCGATCACTCGGAATCGCAGGCTAAGGTTTCCGCTGCGGCCCGCGAACGGATGAGCGCCTCGCGCGCGGTGATCCAGCGGCTGGCGGAGTCGGAAACCGCCGTCTATGGCGTAAACACGGGATTCGGCAAACTGGCCACCACGCGCATTTCGCACGACGAGATTCGGCATCTGCAGCTCAATTTGGTGCGCAGCCACGCTTGCGGAGTGGGCCAGCCGCTGAACGCGGCCGAAACGCGCGCGATGCTCGCGCTGCGAGCCAACGCTCTGGCCAAAGGCTTCTCCGGCGTGCGGCCGATTGTTGTGGACACGCTGCTCGAGATGCTGAATCGCGGTGTGCTGCCGGTAATTCCGTCGCAAGGTTCGGTAGGCGCTTCGGGCGATTTGGCGCCGCTGGCGCATCTGGCACTGGCTGCGATTGGCGAGGGCGAAGCGGTTTTCGAGGGGCGGCGCATGCCGGGAGGCGAAGCTCTGCGCGCCGCCGGAATCGCGCCGCTGGTGCTGGAAGCAAAAGAAGGACTCGCGCTTCTGAACGGCACGCAAGCGATGCTGGCGTTGCTGGCGCTGGCGCTGCACGACGCGGAAATCGCCGCGGACACAGCCGATGTGGCCGCTTCCCTTTCGCTCGATGCGCTGCGCGGCAGCCCAGTCGCGTTCGACGCGCGGATCGCGGATGCCCGGCCGCATCCCGGACACGCGCGCGTGGCGCGGAATCTGGAGCGATTAAACCGCGGCAGCGAAATTCGTGAATCGCACCGTTCCGCGGCGAAAGATCCGCGCGTGCAGGACCCGTACAGCTTGCGGTGTGCTCCGCAAGTTCACGGCGCGGCGCGCGATGCGCTGGCGCACGTTCGCACTACGGTGGAAATCGAACTGAACAGCGCGACAGACAATCCTCTGGTATTCGCGGACTCGGGTGAGGTGTTGAGCGGCGGCAATTTTCACGGGCAGCCGCTGGCGATGGTTGCCGATCACCTGGCGGTGGCTCTGGCTACGCTTGGCGGAATTTCCGAGCGGCGCATCGAGCAGATGACTAATCCGCAATCGAGCCAGTTACCGGCGTTTCTGGTGCGCCACGCGGGGCTGAATTCCGGATTCATGATTTTGCAAGTAACGGCCGCGGCACTAGCGAGCGAATTAAAAGTACTGGCCGCGCCGCACTCGGTGGATTCCATCCCCACGTCGGCCAACCAGGAAGATTACGTGTCGATGGGGATGGGCGGAGCGCGACGCCTGGCGCCGATGATCGCGAATTTGCGACATATTCTGGCGATCGAGCTGCTTGCCGCCGCGCAAGGAATCGACCTACTGGCGCCGTTGCGTCCGGGCATCGAAGCGCGCCGCGCGCACGAAATGGTGCGCTCACTTTCGAAGACGCTGGAAGCGGATCGCTCGCTCTCGCCCGATATTGCCGAAGTCGCTGGCGCCGTTGCTCGCGGCGAATTCGCTGCGCTGTTGCGCTAAATGGAGCGCCTGGTTCAGCGAGACCCGGACCTCTCACCGTCCGATTGGACGAGATTCAGCTTTGGTGCCGCCCGGCCACCCTGTGCCACGTTTATATGCCTGTGAACCCTCGAATACGGCTTCGACGCGCGAGATCTTGCCGTCCACGAACTTGAAGATTTCTGTATTGAGAATCTCGTTCGGCTCGCGCATCCCTTCCGGCATCGCGAACCGGTGGCCTTGATACGTCCAGCTCTCGATGTCTCCGCGGCGCATGAAGTCGAAGGTGGCAAAGACCAGCTGACGCTTCACGTCGATAATCGGAAAGTGCGCGTCCTCGTAGCCGGTGATGAACGAATACTCGCCGTAATCGAGCTGCTTGCCGCAGCCGATGCCCAGCATGTTTGGCCGTGGGGCGGCGCCTGCAACTTCGGTGGGCTGGCGGCCAATCGGCACCGGAGGCGTGTCGTGGGGGCCGATGGCCGTCACGTTGCCGTCCTCCAGGCGAATGCAGGATTCCGCGTAAGGCGCAAGGTGGCTATCGCGGAACGCGACGGAGCGTAGATAGCCGAGCGCGCCATTGCGCAACGCCTCGCGCGAGAGTCGCGTCGCCGGCGGCTCTTCACGATTCATGATTTGCATCCAGCTTGGATCCTTGGGCGGCAAGTTCTTCGCGGACTGCGCATGGCGATCGACCACGGTTTCGATCTCAGTGATTTTGCGATTCACCACCTTCAGGCGAACCATTAGCAAGTCCGGAAACGGAATTTCATGGTTCTCCAGCAGATTGACGTACGTTGCGACGCCGCCAGTAGACGGGTCGAAAACGTCGTGCCGGTATGGTCCATAGGAGTTGAACGTCACCCAGAGCCCTTCTTTGCCCAGCTCGAGTTCGGCGCCATTCTCCGTGTAGCGATAATGCTGCGCGAGCGGCAGGGTGGAGGGATTGTGGGCGGCGAGAGCGTGCAGATACCCGTCCATGAAGCCTTTGAGGCATGTTTCGTTGCACGCCTTCGTTTGAGCGCTGGCGGAGGCGCAACATAGCAAGGCCACCGCCATGGCTAGCCACGATATCTTGATGCAACTTTTCGCAATAAACTCCCAAATCGTCACGTTGCCCTCGCTTCTGAAGATCTCGATATCAAGCCCAACCTGAAGTGGCGACCGATCATACCGGGATCGGCGCTTATGCCAAAGTCTTGTGGACCGAATGTCAGCGACCCTACCAGGCATACTCCTCTCGCAAACGCCATCGACAGCGCGAGAGGCACAGGCCCCAGCCAGAAATACACCAACTGCCTGATCGTAGCTGCCAAACCAGCGAAGCACCATCAAAAGAAGATCGACCCATCTTTCGTGATTACGCATCGTATTAAGCTGGAGGATGCGCCGGAAGCGTATCGCATGTTTCGGGACGAGAAGGAGGGATGTGTGAAGGTGGTAATCGATTTCGCATGAGAGGCACTTATGGCAAGCAGCCGAATTAAAAAATTAGTTTGGGCGGCGGTAGGAACGGCGGCAGGCGCCGTAGTGGTGGCCAGCACAACCAGGCGGCGCTACACGCTGCAAGATAAGGTGGTGCTGATCGCAGGCGGGTCGCGCGGACTGGGATTGGTGCTGGCGCGCGAATTTTCCAAACGCGGATGCAAAGTCGCCGTTTGCGCCAGAGATAACGATGAATTAGAGCGAGTGCGAGAAGAATTCGCGGCCGCGGGCGAGCGATTTGTGGCCGGCCGATGCGATTTGCGCGACGCGGACGAAGTGGGCGCGCTCGTTGATGCGGTGGAGCGGCGGCTCGGTCCTATCGACTTGCTAGTGAATTGCGCGGGGACAATCCAGGTTGGTCCGATGGAGAACATGCAGTTGGAAGATTTTCGCGCGGCGATGGAGGCGAACTTCTGGTCGGCGGTGCACACGACCCTCGCGGTGTATCCGCGGATGCAGGAACGGCGAACGGGGCGGATCGTCAACATCACTTCGATCGGCGGAAAAATCGCGGTGCCGCATCTGGTGCCATATTCCGCGAGCAAGTTTGCGCTGATCGGTTTCAGCAAAGGCGTGCGCGCGGAGTTGAAAAAAGACGGAATCTGCGTGACGACGGTGGTCCCAGGTCTGATGCGTACCGGCAGCGCGAGAAACGCGGATACCGCAGGCAAGCACAAGCTGGAGTATAGCTGGTTCATGCTGAGCGATTCGATACCGGGCGTCTCGATGGATGCGCACCGGGCGGCGCGGAAGATCATCAACGCGTGCGTCACGGGAAAGGGCGAAGTAACGCTGGGACTGCCTGCGAAATTAATTGCCACGGCCGAAGCGCTGGCGCCGAATGCGTTTGAATCACTGCTGGCGGCGGCCAACGAATGGCTACTTCCCGGTCCGGAGAAAGGCAACGGACAAAAGAAGAAAGGATTCGAGAGCGAGAATACGTGGACGAATAACTTCGTCACCCGTCTGACCAGAAAAGCGGAAAAGCAGAATAACCAAGTGCCGCGCGAAAATAAGGGCAGCCAGAACGAAGATCGGCGGTGGACGGCTCGCGGCGAGCGCGAAAGCACAACGGGCACACCGGAGACGGTGAGCGCCCAGACACAGGCGGCGCCCGCGAGTCCTCCGGACCAGGAAGTATTGAAACGCTCCGCTGCGGTGGCGGGCAGTTCGCCGATGGAGACACAGTCCGGCAAGCCTCCGCAATAGGAGGACACAGGCCCGCTTTTCTAGAACGCCCGGAACATGGCCGAAGCTGAGGTCTTAGATAATGTGGAAGAATGCCAGCGGCAAGAAAATGAACCACGCCGGGAGCAAGCGATAAGCTCGATCCCGGCGTGATCGTTTAGGGCTGGGCGCGGAGTTTACCGCTGGCCTAGGTGGACGACGAACGCCACGCTGATGCGGACCGAGTTCGACGTGGAACCATTAGAACGAAATCCAATGTAGTCAAATTGAGGCCGCAAGCCGATACGGTCGCTGCTGCCGAGAGGTACGTCAGCGCCACCGCCGATGCTGTATGCAAACGGGTTGGAAGTGGCTCCGAATCCGCCCGACGAAGCCGCGAAGTGGGCCCCGCCGAACAAAGCCTGCGCGAAGGGCGCCACTCTGCTGTCCTTGCGATACGAAAAACGCGGACCGAAGGTGTAAGTGGTAGCTGTGAACCCGATCCCGAATGGCGAACCATGGTACACACCGAGATCACCCACCAAGCCGAACCAATCGTTCGCGTTGTAGGAAACAGAACCGCTAACGCCGTTGAGATTCATTCCGTTTGAACCCGTAACGCGCAGATAGGAATAGCCCACGGAAGCGTCGGCCGCCGGAGTCGTTTGCGCGTGCGAGGGTAAAGCGAATAGAGCGCACGCAAGAGCCACCCACAGAAGTTTCTTCATTGAGACTTCCTCCACTGGATTGAGCGTTTTGTTTTTCGGAGTGCGCTAGGGTCGCGCCCCGAATTGCCGTCAGCGCCGATGTGTCTGGGCTAACGCCGTAATTCCCCACCAAAACGACGATACGGGAGGAGGAATCGAACAGCAATCGCGGGCTACCAGCCGCGTGCTTGTGGCGAACCTGTACTTCGGGACAGGGTTGGAGCCGCTGCTTAGTTATTTTTAATCAGTAAGTTACGCATAAGATGGACGCCACGAAGCTATCGAGAATGCCAGTCGCCAAGCGCCACTGCGCAGTTATCTCGTTTGCACGCAGAAGGGGTTTCCGCGCGCTGAGTTAGTTCTTGGAGAAGGCCAGCAGCACGTTCCCGGGATGGCGCCGAATCCGGGATAGCCGGAGACAACGAAGACCATGCCACCGGCGATTACCGGGCCGCCCACGTCCAGCGACCCGCCTTTAGCCTCGATGTGGTTCACGGTATCGAAAGAACGGGCGGTGTCAAAATCCCAGATGATTTTGCCGTCGCTGGCGGCATAGGCGCGCAGGTGGCCGTCGATCGACCCTGAGAACACCGCACCGGGAATGGCGCTGATGGCCTGTGATTGCGCGGGACTGCACGGACGGCGGTCGCCGCATCCGGGCGGCGGCGTGTGCCAAAGCAATTTGCCGTCGTCGACGCGATACGCGGAAATGCCGCCACCTTTGGTAGGATCGGGGCCGCGACCCTGGAATGCGAGATCGGAAACGGCGACGAACACGCGCTCGCCATCCGTAGCCATGCCCCATTGCACGCCGCCTAGCAGGCCGCCCACCCCGGCGCGGTCAAACCAAAGGAGCTTGCCTTCGCGATCGGGATCAACGGCATAGACGACCCCGGTTTTCTGGCCGAGGATCAGCGCACGTTTGCCCCTGTGAAGCTTCACAAGGACCGGAGAGGCGCCCAAATCGAACTCCGGGACATGTGGTGGCTCGCACCCAGGACGGGGCGGCTCTCCGCAGACGATGGCGTCCATTTTCGGCTGGGTGAATTGCGTCTGCCAGAGGATTTTGCCAGAGGTCATGTCGAGAGCGACTACCGAATCGGCGGTGGAAGTATCGGGCGGCGCATAGTTGTCCCCGGTGCCCACGTAGATCCGGTGCTTGGCGATGTCGATTGTGGGCGAGGACCAGATGGCCATCCCTGACGGGCCCATGATGGTACTGCCGTTAGGCGCTTTGCCGTGCGGCGAGGGCGTCTGGGGTGCCATGTAGGTCTTCCAGATGATATCGCCGGTGGCGGCATCGAGCGCCGTCACGCTGCCGCGAAATGTGCAGCACTTATAGCCGGGGCGGCGGCGGAACTGTTCTTCGCCGGAGGACATCGGGACGTAGAGGCGGCCGTCGTAATAGGTCGGCGTGCCGGTAATCGTGGCAGCGGGGTGATCTTCGGGATGCGCTGACCATAGGAACGCGCCGGAATTGGCATCGATAGCATATACATCACCGCCAGCATCACCGAAGAAGACCGCCTCGGTCGAACCTGCCTTGGCGACCGCGATTCCTGAACGCACCGCTTTTGAAGCCTTCGTGGCCCAGAAGGTGCAGCCTGTCTTGGCGTCGAGCGCGTAGACGGTTCCGTCATTTCCACCGACGTAGACGTGACCGCCATAAATCGCGGGTTGCGAGCGGACGATTTTGACGTTGGGGATGCCGAAGGCCCATTTGAGTTTGAGGTTCGGGACGCTCGATGCCGGAACCCCCGCTTCTTTCTCGGGCTGGAAACGCCAATTCGCGGGAGTGGGGCTCCAGCCGGCCCAAGAGGGTGAGTTTGCACGCGCTGGTTTCAGCGTGTCCGGGCAGCGATTGGCGAGCTGGTCCGGAGCGATGGCCATGGCGTTGACCTGCGGCATTCGGCGCGCCCGAGCCTGATCTATTGGCGGGCCGGTGCGCGCGGCTTGCTGCTCACGAGCGATCGAGGATGGCGCAAGACAGGTGGTAACAGCCGCCGCACCCGCAAGAAGTGCGAATAATGTGAAGCGCAAGGGAAACGAACGAGGTGGCATCGGTAACTCCTTCGAAGACGGCCAAAGCACGGCAATCGCGCGATTTTAGGGGGCGAACGAAGGATTGTACTGAATCCGCGGCAATGCGGCGGGAATTTCTGCGAAAGCAGCATTTGGCATCGGGTAAGCCATCCCAGGCCGGCGCAGGCGTTAGCGCAACGATGAATTGGATGCCAGTAACGCGTTCGACTTCGTGTTTCTCACAAACGCGCGGGACAGCCGCCATATATTTCTCCCCAACGATAACCCCGTCGTCCGGCACAGCCAGAATCACCCAGCCGCGGTGCTTGCCAAAGAGGCCAGAATCGCCTTATTGTCCGTTGCGGGACTGTCGGGAGGACACGATGAATCGAGAGCGAGCGCTGAAATTCGTGATGATCGTGGTGGGATTGCTATTTGTGGCCGGCGTCTATCCGCTAGTTATGTCGCTCTGGCACTGGCGACAGTCCGATGAAATTGTGCCGATGTTCCTCAGCCTCTACATCACGCTCGGAGTTTTCCTGCTCATCGCGGCGCGCGATCCATCTGTGCATCGCAGCTTAATTTCGTTCGCGGCATGGTCGAGCCTCGCCCATGCTTTCGTGATGCTGATCCAGGCGATCAACGACGTCGCCGGACGCCCCGAGCTCTTCGGAATGTCCGCGGTTCTCGTCGTCATCGGTGTGCTGCTGATCGCACTCGCACCTGCAACGCGATCCGCCGATTTGGTGCCCAGCCGAGCGTGAATCGCGAGGCGAGTTATTGGAAACGAACTATGACACTCGCAGCAATCCATCCAGCATTCGAGCAATCTACATCTGGTTGAAATTTTGCTGGCAGTTGTTGCCGTAGGTAAATGAATGGAGATCGAAGCCGGCAGCTTGGGGTTTGAGTGTAAGCAGGTGCGAGCTGAATTTCGTATTTTTGACGAGGTAGTACATGCGAGGCTCGCTGACCTGGATGTACGAGCCGTTTGAATCGAAGCGGACGTCAACGCCGGCCTCATCCTTCGGAATAGGCTTGTCGTCCTGTAGGACGTAAACTTTCACCGGTTCCTTTGCTTTTTCCACGCTCAGCACGGCGTACACGGAACGGGCGTGGTAACGAAGCTCGGCTTGGCCATTTCCGTCTGCGGAGATTACGCCGTCGTGCTCGGTTTTCCACTTACCAGAGAGCACCACGCCGCCGTCGCGGGGCGCTCGATGCGCAGCAAAATCGGTGACGGCGCCCTCCTCGCGATACCCCTTCGAATTTTGCAGCGCGCCATGTCCAAACCAATTTCCCACGTAAGTTTCGTCCGTGCAGATCCCGCAACTGGCCGCGAATGTGTTCTCGGGCGGATCGAGCGGAATTTTGGCGACGGCTGGATGGCTCGGAATCAGAAGCTGCTGAATTTTCTTCTCAAGCGCGTGGTCACCGGTTTCGCCCTCCACGTGCATCACGATATCGCCCTTCTGATCGATCAGATACCGGTTCGGCCACACGTCGGAGTGGTAGGCTTTCCACATGGAACCGTAGGTGTCGGCAACTACCGGCCATGGCAACCCGAAGCGTTGGGCAGCCTGACGCACGTTCTTCACGCTGAATGCGATTGCGAACTCGCCGTAGTGTATGCCGATGATGTCGAACCCGTACGAGTGATACTTCGCATACCAGCGCTTCAGCGGCATAAAGTCGCGGATGCAGTTGATGCAGGTGTATTCCCAAAAATCAATCAGCAGCACGTGGCCCCGGTATCCCTCGATCGTGTGCGGCACTTTAGTGGTGTCCGGGCTGGTGTTGATCCAGGTGACATCCGAGCTGAATTCCGGCGCCTTCTGCGGCGCCGCGTAGATGCTGGCTGCAAGCAAACCTACGAATATCAGCGAGAGAGAGAACCCCTTAAGCATGTCGGCCCTTCCTTGTAATCGGCGTTCCCTTCGTCGCGCTGGCACCCAATCCAGTGGCATAAATTGAAGGTTGGGGTTCATGCCCGTCCGAAGCGACAAGCAACCCCGCTGAAGGCGGTTCCTGCGACCGCTCAGCTCCTACTCTTCTTCAAGGTTGCGGTGTATTTACGCATGCCGTGGGCATTGTCCACGGCGCTGATCAGGTCGCTTACTTTTGCTACGCTTGGATCGTAGGTGACTACGGCTTCGTGAGTGGTGAGCGAGGCTTTCACGCCCTTAACGCCCTTTACCGACTGCAGTGCAGACTGCACCGTCGCCTGGCAGCTCCCTCAAACCATTCCCTGAACTTCCAGCGTGACGGTCTTTTCCCTTGCTGCCGCCATCGCCTGCTGCGCCGGGATCATCAGAAAACCCAGCGCGAACACCAAAATAACGCTCGAAACAACTCGGGATCTGTTCATACATTCGTCTCCAGTACATCGTGGTGAAAACGCCTAGGGCATCAGACTAATTTGATCCCGCGAAAGATTCACAACATCTCCGAAATTGACCGTCGGCCACAAACCGCGGGCTGTAAATTTGGTCTCGGCCGCTACAAGCCGCTCTGCTATTCAGAGACGGCGCGGGTTCCGCGTTTACTGCGCTTGGGCTTCTCCTGAAAACGCCGGTATTGAATTGGCAAATCGAGGAATAAAATTATTCTTGTCACTGCATCGAAGGTCCTGATTCGTGCATCTCAGGTAACGGAGGCGTAAACCGAGACATTTGCCTCCAGGTTCACCATCCGGCGCGATTGGCGCGCTGCAAGGCCAAGCGGACCTCTTCCGAAAGCTTCGCCGCTATCGGAAATCACTCTCAGGAGCCCGATCATGTCCAAGTTCACGCGCTCGTTTCTCTCGTTCACGTTCCTCTGCTCGTTCCTGTTCGCCACCCTCGTTGCAGGTTCCGCTTGGGCTCGTGGCGCGCCATCGTCTCCGGCTGCATCCCCGCTTTCGCCCGCACAAGAGACTAACCCTCCGCAATCGCAGCGGAACTACAACACCGAAGTTGCGCTTATCAAGGAGGTACGGCACGTTCTGGTGATGCAGCCGTTCTATACCGTATTTGACAATCTTGCGTTCAAAGTGGAGGGCGAGAAGGTCACGTTGATGGGCCAGGTGGTTCGTCCTGCCCTGAAGTCCGATGCCGCTTCCTCCGTAAAACACATCGAAGGCGTCACTTCCGTGGACAACCAGATCAAGGTTCTGCCACCCTCCACCAGCGACAATCGCATCCGCCTCGCACTCTACAGAGCCATCTATTCCGCGCCCGGATTTGAGAAGTACGAGATTCAAGCCGTACCACCGATCCACATCATCGTCGACTTCGGACACGTCACCCTCACAGGCGTTGTCGCCGACCAGATGGACAAAACCGTCGCAGTCATGCGCGCCAAACAGGTCCCTGGAACCTTCGAAGTTAAAGACGAGCTGCGCGTCGACAACCCCGGCAAGTAATTCGTCTCGCGCCACTATACACACAACGTCTTAGCGTTTCCGGACGCCGCACTCTCCTCGCTTTTCGCGAAGAGTGCGGACATTTCTGGCGTCTGCGCCCGCCTCGTGCGCTGTCGTTCCGAAGCGATCCTGCCGAATCCGGTTTGTCGATCGCGCAAACTATCGTACAATCGTAGTTGGCCGTGGTTTTGGCCCGGGGGGATTGCGTATGCGATGCGCCCGGCTGTATCAGGCGCACACTTTGCAGCAGTTCCTGCCGCGATGCTTACCTCTCGCGAGCTGTTACCCATCCTCGAATCCATTTTCCACCCGAGACAGTCACTCGAGTCGAACCGTGCGTAAGCTGTTGAAAACAAAAGACCGGGAGCCAGTCTACCCGGAACATCCCGCCGCATCCATGATTTCGCAATCCTTTCGCCGGCTGCCGGGCAGCCCAAAGCTTCTTCTGTTGCCTCTCGCGCTAGTTTTGCTCCTCACAACCGCTTCCATCGCTCGCGCGGATCGCCCTTACGCCCCCAGCCGCGACTACGCCCTGCAAAACGTCCGCACCCACCTGTGGTTCGACCTCAAGCACCGCGCCATCCGCGGCGAAGTTACGGAGACCGTTTCCACTCTTCGCGACAACGTCTCGAAGCTGTCCTTCGATTCGACGGACCTCAATATTTCCGGCGTCACGGTTGACGGAGCCGCCGCGCCCTATACCGTCACCTCCGACCATATGATCGTCTCGCTGCCTCATCCTGCAGTTCGCGGTGAGCGGCACGAGGTTTTCATTCGCTACAGCGGCCAGCCGAAGAAAGGCATTTTCTTCATCCTGCCGGACAAAAGCTATCCGCATCAGCCTTATGAGATCTGGACGCAAGGCGAAGCGGAAGACACGCACGCCTACATTCCGATCTACGATTACCCGAACGATCGCACCACGTCCGAGATGATTCTCACTGTCCCTGCTTCCTGGACCACCGTCTCCAACGGCGAATTGGCCCGGGTACAAAATGACTCCGACGGCACTAAAACCTGGGATTGGAAAGAATCGCAGCCGCTCTCGACCTATTTGATCTCCGCCGTCGCTGGAAATTTCGTCGAGCATGACGACACATGGAACGGCGTTCTCCTACGCTACCTCGTTCCGCAGGGCGACCAGGGGGATATGGAGGCGACGTTCGCCCGCACCAAAGCCATGCTCGATCTCTTCACCAGTAAGCTGGGCATGCCGTATCCCTGGAAGCAGTACGCACAAACGTCGGTGGACGATTTCACGGAAGGCGGAATGGAAAACACCAGCGCCGCCACGCTTTCCACCAGCGATCTTGTGAACCCGCTGCTGGTTCCTGAATACCGCGTCGGCGCGGATATCGTGAACTCGCATGAACTCTCGCACCAGTGGTTCGGCGATCTGGTCACCTGCAAAGATTGGACGAATCTCTGGCTCAACGAAGGCTTCGCCACCTTTTTCGAGAATTTCTGGCTGGAACACAAAAACGGCGCGGACGAGGCGGACTACCAATATTGGCAGGACCAAAATCGATGGTTCCGACAGACGCGTCTTTTCTCCGTCCCCATCTTCACACGCGATTTCACCGATTCCACCCAGTACGACGGCAACACGTACAAGAAAGCTGGTTGGGTGCTGAAGATGCTGCGTGAAAAGCTCGGCGATGACCGGTTTTTCGCCGCGCTCCATCACTACCTTGAAGTGAACCGCGGGCACAACGTCGTGACCGCCGACCTGCAAAAGGCCATCGAGCAGTCCACATCTACCAACGTAGACCGCTTCTTCCATCAGTGGATTTATCGGGCTGGCGCGCCGGAATTCGACGTCAGCTACTCGTACGATTCCTCCGCGCGCGAAGTTAACCTCGGCGTGAAGCAGACTCAAAAGGTCGAAGGTCTCGTCGGCCTATTCCACGTTCCTATCGACATCGAAATCACAACGTCGTCCGGCGCGAAAACCTATCCCGTCGAAATTGAGAAATCCGAACAGGCGTTTACGTTCCCGGTGGACTCCGAACCGCTGCTGGTGCTCTTCGATCCCGGCGACAAAATCCTCAAGAAAGCCATTTTCCACAAATCGCCGGCTATGCTGATCTATCAGCTAAAGCACGCCAATACCGTTCCCGATCGCGCGGACGCCTGCGTGGCTCTCGCCGAAGTTCGCAACGATCCCTCGGTCATCGCCGCGCTGGGTAACGCGGCTGTACACGACCCGTTCTGGGGCGTTCGCGTCGAAGCGCTCCATGCGCTAGCCAGGCTGGGCGGCGCTGACGCCGAAAAATCGATTTTATCGGCCACCGCCGATCCGAAACCGTGGGTGCGCGAGGTGGCCGCGGCGGAGCTAGCGCATTTCAGTTCTGACTCTGCCGCAACATTTAAGCTCTTCTCCATCGCCGACACGGATTCCGCCTATCTCGTCCGTGCCGCCGCGCTTCGCGCACTGGCTTCTTCGAAGTCCACGGGCGCCTTTGACGCGCTCGTCGAAGCGGCAAAAACCGATTCTCCCGACGACGTAATTCGTCGCGCAGCCCTCGCATCGTTTGGCGCGCTCGGCGACTCGCGCGCCGTGCCGCTTCTCCTCGGCTGGTCCGCGCCGGGGAAACCTTTCGCATGCCGCGAGTCAGCGATTGCTTCGCTCGCGGTTCTCGACAGATCGAACGCGAAAATCACGCGGACTCTGATTTCCTATTTGCACGAGCCGTACTTCGATCTGCAAGTCGCCACTGTCCTGTCGCTGGCGCGCCGCGGCGATCCTGCAGCGGCCGCGCCATTGCAAGCGATGCTTCACGGCCAGGAATTGACCACCGTCGAAGATCCCTTCATCCAGTCCGCGCTTGATGTATTGCAAAGGAGAGTTTCGGCGGAATGATTATGGCTTCCGCGCCTCGCCCGAAAGCAAAATGCGCAGGTCGCGCAGATTGTTCCCAGTTGGACTGGTAACGATCGCGTCGCCAAGCGCCGAAAAAAAACGATGCGAGTCCGATCGGCTCTGAAAATCGCGTGGATCGAGTCTCGCATGGCGCGCTCGCGCCGCCGTCTTGCCATCGGCAACCGCGCCCGCCGCCGCGCTGTTCCCATCGATCCCGTCCGTCCCCGCGCTCAGCACCGTGATGTTCTTGCCGGAGATTTTTTCCACGCACGCCAGCACGAACGCCGCGTTGCGGCCGCCGATTCCGTCGCCAGTCACCGGACTGCTCAACTCGCCATCGGCCAGCAGCGCCACGGCCTCGCCCGGATTCGCATCCGCCAGCGCTTTGAGTTGCGCCAGCAAATACTCTGCGGCCTTTTCAACGGGCCAGTCATCCGTGGAACGCTCGCGGACGCAGATGTAGCCCTCGGCTTCGCAGGCATGATGTGCGGTGTGCAGCAATTCGTGTTCGCCAAGCAGCATAACGAAATGCGAGCGCGCAAAAGCGGCATCGCCCGGCTTGGGTGTCTCCTGCAATGCGTTCGCATCGAGCGCCCCGCGAATGCTCGCGGGCAATTTCGCCGCGAGGTCGTATTCCGAGACCACGCGAATCACGTCGTCAATTGTGCTCGGATCGGGCAAGGTTGGCCCGGAGGCGAGCGCCGACTCCTGCCCCGGCGGCACATCGCTTACGGCCAGCGTGATTTTCATCGAATGCGAAGCGGCTGCTGCCAATCGCCCGCCTTTGGTCGCGGACAGGTGCTTGCGCACGACATTCATTTCTTCAATCGGCGCGCCGCATGTGACCAACGCCGCGTGCAGGGCACGAAAATCATCGAGAGTAATAGCAGGATCGAGCGGCTGATCGACCATCGCCGAACCACCGCCGGAAATCAGAAAGAAGATCAGCGTACGCTCACTGCACCGCTCCAATCGATTCAGGATCGCGCGGCCAGCAGCAAAGCTCTCGTCGTTGGGAATAGGATGCCCACCGATGAAAACTTTCCAGCCCGGCAGATTGCGCGGCGGCGCAGACGGCGCAACGAGAATTCCTTCAGGTTGAAATTCTGGCGTGAGAACCCGCACAAGTCCTTCTGCCATAGCCAACGACGCTTTACCAAACGCGATCGCGAGAATTTCGTCGAATGCCGAGAGGTCGATGCACGCGCCTTGAACGCTGATCAGCGTTCCGCCGCGCGCGAGTTTCTTTTCGATGGTTGCGGGAATATCGATAGCCGCAAGGGTGTTGCGGAAAATACGCTGTGCGGTGTCTTTCACATCTTTTCGATGGCGGCAACGCCAGCGCGCGCCACTTCGGAATCCTGGTCCTCGGTCCCAGCACTCACGCCAATCGCGCCAATCACCTGCGAATCGACGATTAGCGGAAAGCCGCCGCGAACAGGCGTCTGCTCCGAGGGGCTGGCAATGGCTAATCCCAGAGCCACGGGAATATTCACGCCCTCGGCGGATTTCGCCGGACCCGTCGCTGCGCGGCGCATGGCAGCCGCTTGCGCTTTCACCAAGGAAATAGCGATGGACGCCGGCTTCGCTCCATCCATGCGCTCGAATGCCAGCAAATGGCCGCCGTCGTCGACCACCGCGATGTTCATCGGGATTTTGATTTCTTCGGCGCGGCGGCGAGCTGCTTCCGGCACGGCGCGTGCGCCGTCGATCGAGAGCTTCGGGTGATTGCGTGTGACCAGTGCCATTCGATTCCTCCAAATAATTTATGGGCGCAATGCATCCGCATTCAAAGAATTCGGCGGGCGGCGGCCCGCGAAAAACTCGGCGGCGTTCGTCGCGGCCATTACCGCCATTTTTGTACGCGTTTCGATGCTGGCGCTGCCAATGTGCGGCGCCAGGATCACATCACGTCGCGTGAGGAGCGCCGGATAAACTTTCGGCTCATTTTCGTAAACGTCCAGCGCGGCACCGGCGATTGTTTTTTGCTCGAGCGCGTGCGCCAGCGCCGCTTCGTCCACCACCGGGCCACGCGCGGTGTTGATCAGATACGCGGTGCGCTTCATTTTCTCAAATGCCGCGGTCGAAATTAAATGACGCGTTTCGGCGCTCAAAGGAACGTGCAGCGTTACGAAATCAGATTCGCGCAGCAAGCGGTCGAGATCCGAGAATTCAGCGTGCAATTCCCTTTCTATTTCGACAGGCACGCGCGTTCGATTGTGATACAGCACTTTCATTTGAAAGCCGAGCGCGCGGCGCGCCACACCTCGGCCAATGCGCCCGAAGCCAATCACGCCGAGAGTTTTCCCGTAGACGTCTCCGCCGAGAAGTTGGTCCAGTTCCCAACCAGGCCAAGCGCCAGTGCGCATCCAGGCGTCGCCTTCCACCACGCGGCGTGCGATGGCCATCAACAGCGCCCAGGCAAGGTCGGCTGTCGTTTCGTCGAGAACACCCGGCGTGTTCGTGACCATCACGTTGTGCGCCGTGCAGGCTGGCACATCAATATGGTCGTAGCCGACCGAGACGGTGGACACAATTCGCAGCTTGGGCGCGACAGCGAGCAGTTCGGCGTCAATTTTTTCGGTGAGCAAGCAAACGAGCGCGTCTTTACCGGCAACGCGCTGCAGCAATTCCGCGCGCGGCATCTTTTCCTGTACGGGCCAATATTCGATCTGGAAATTATCTTCCAAAATGGCGCGAGCCGCCGGGAACAAGGGACGCGTAGCCAGAGCCCTCGGTTTGCCCAACACTCACCTCGCTAGAAGTGCGCCGCGCGGCGGCTCAGTAGCATACAACAGGATGGCGAGAATCCGGCAAGCCCGGCAACGTGCTGCATAAGCGCGTCGCGGGGCGGGGCGTCGCGCCGCACATCCGTTGACGCTCCGACGCGCCGCGACTATAGTGCCGAAAGATGCGTTCGAACCAGGACCGAACGCCGCAAAAATATGGACCAACACCTGCTGCGGGATCTGAAAAAACTGATCGGTAAAAACTCCGTGCTGCACGGGCCGGAACAGATGCTGCTCTACGAATACGACGGCTCGGTGGAAACCGGCCGGCCCGATTGTGTGGTTTTTCCGGGCACCACCCAAGAAGTGATGGGGATCGTTCGCCTTGCGCAGAGTTACAAAGTGCCGCTGGTTGGACGCGGCGCCGGCACGGGATTATCCGGTGGCGCGATCGCGCGGCACGGTGGAATCGTAACGTCGTTCGCGCGCATGAATCGCATCGTGGAAATCGATGCTGAAAATCAGATCGCGCGCGTGCAACCGGGCGTGGTGAATTCGGATTTGAGCGCTGCCGTTGCGCATCTGGGACTGCATTTTGCTCCCGATCCATCGAGCCAGAAAGCCTGCACGATCGGTGGCAACGTCTCGGAAAATTCAGGAGGACCGCACACGCTAGCCTATGGCGTCACTGCCAACCACGTGCTCGCGCTCGAAGTGGTTTTGCCAACGGGCGAATTGCTTCACTTGGGGAACTCAGCACTTGATACGCCGGGCTACGACCTGACGGGACTGTTCGTCGGCTCAGAAGGCACGTTTGGGCTGGTGACGGAAATAACCGTGAAGCTCACCCGCCTGCCTGAGTCTGTAAAAACCTTGCTGGCGATTTTCGACGCGGTGGACGACGCGACGGAAACGGTGGCCGAGATTACGGCGCGGGGTATTACGCCGGCGGCCTGCGAAATGCTTGATGGCTGGACGATTCGCGCCGTGGAAGATTACGTCCATGCCGGTTTTCCTCTCGATTGCGCGGCAATCCTGCTGATCGACGTGGACGGGTTGCGCGAAGTGACGGAAGCGGAAGCCGCGGAAGTGGAAGACGTATGCCGCGCGCATCACGCCCGCGAAGTGCGCGTGGCGCGCGATGCGCGCGAGCGCGATCTGCTCTGGAAGGGCCGCAAGAATGCTTTTGGCGCGGCGGGACGAGTGTCGTCAAGCTACTACACGCAAGACGGCGTGATCCCGCGCACCAAGCTGCCGGCAACGTTGCGGCGCATCGGCGAAATCGGCCGCAAATATGGACTTCAAATCGGCAACGTATTTCACGCGGGCGACGGTAACCTGCACCCCATCATCCTGTTCGACGAGCGCAACGAACAGCAATTTCGAGACGCCGTGGCTGCAGCCGATGAAATCATCGCCTTCTGCGTGCAGGCGGGAGGCTCGATCACCGGCGAACATGGCGTGGGAATGGAAAAAGACCGGCTGATGCCGCTGATTTTCAGCGAAGCCGACCTGGATTTAATGAAGCGGGTGCGCGCTATCTTCAACTCCGAAGGATTGCTTAATCCTGGAAAGGTCCTGCCCACCTCGAAAGGTTGCGGTGAGATTTACGTGCGCCCGCCACGCAACAACGACGCGGCGCCTGCAGCAAGGCGTTCATGAGTCTCACAACCAATTCGACCGCGTCGCGAATGGAAGAGATTTCAGGCGCGGCGAATGTGATCGGCGATCCGGCGCGGCTGGACGCCTATGAAATTGACGGCATCTTTCCGGTCGCGGCCGTCAAACCAGGCTCGCGCGAGGAAATTTGCGAAATCGTTAAATGTTGTGGGGCGGAAAAGCTCGCCATCGTTCCTTGCGGCGGGCGAAGCAAACTATCGATGGCTGCGCCACCCACACAATACGACATTGCGTTGGATCTGACGCGTTTAGATCGCATCATCGCGTATGACCCAGGCGATTTGACGCTCAGCGTTGAGCCGGGAATTCCGCTGCAAAGGTTGGCGGGAGTGCTGGCGGGACACCGGCAGTTTTTGCCGCTAGCAGTCCCCTTCCTGAGCCGCGCAACGGCTGGCGGCACGATCGCTTCGGGAGTTCATTCGCCTTTGCGCCAGGCATATGGAACCGCGCGCGATTTTCTGTTGGGAATCGAGTTCGTCACAGGTGAAGGCACGCACGCGAAAAGCGGCGGGACGGTAGTGAAGAATGTCGCTGGATACGATCTGCACAAGCTCATGATTGGCGCGCTGGGCACCCTTGGCGTGATCGCGAAGATCAACCTCCGGACGTTTCCCGCTCCTGCCTCGACACGAATTTTTGCGTCCTGTTGCAACGCGGCGGAGGGCGCGCTCGGGCTTCGCAGCCGCGTAATGCAATCGCCATTGCGGCCGCTGACCATAGACGTACTGAGCCCGGGCGCAGCTGAGATGCTATCGAGCGCAGCTGCCGCGCGAATCGAGCCAGGGCCTGCGGCCGTAGACGGGCTGCCGAAAAGCAAGTGGGCGTTCCTGGCGGCGTTTTCCGGAAGCGGAGCGATGCTGGAGCGCTACCAACGCGAGTTGCAACAGATGGCCGAAGCAGCAGGCAGCCACGGCCACGAGATTTTTGGCGACGAGAAAAATCCGGCGTCCTTCGGGCGATTGCGAGAATTCGTTCCCATCGCGCTGCAATCCTCATCAGCAACGGTGATCGTGAAAATGAGTGTGGTGCCATCAAAATTGGGCGCGCTTCTTGAGGCCGCAGAAGAGGCATCGCAAAAGACTCAAATTCGATGGGCGGCAATGGCCGGGGGCCTCGGCGTCAGCTACGCGGCGCTTTTGCCGGACGCGGGCGACGAGGATTCGCGTACGCGAGTGCGGAAAGCGACGGATCAAATCCTAGATGCATGCGCGCGGCTCGGCGGAAACGCCACGATTCCGTGGTGCCCTGCGAAATGGAAACACGGCGTCAACATTTGGGGAGCCGGGCGGTCCGATTTCGAACAGATGCGCAAACTCAAGAAAGTTTTCGATCCGGCAGGAATTTTGGCGCCCGGGCGTTTTGCGGCGGGAATTTGACGACGATGCCGCCCACCCCTCCGCAAACGCCGCAAGCATCGGATCATCGACCGGCCCACCAAACGGAACCGCCGCGAGCAACCGGCGCGCGCGCACGCAGCGGGTTTTCCGGCGCGGAGAAACCCGAATACGCGGACTACTCGCGCTGCATCCATTGCGGGCTGTGCCTGAATCATTGTCCCACCTACCGGCTGTGGCACGAGGAAGCGGATTCGCCGCGCGGGCGGATCCGGCAGATGGCTCTGGTTGATGAAGGCAAGCTGGAGCTAGGCGAATCATTCGTAACGCATATCGACCGATGCCTCGATTGTCGCGCATGCGAGACGGCGTGCCCGTCAGGCGTCGAGTACGGAAAGCTGGTGGAACTGGCGCGCGCGCAGATCCAGCAGAACTATCGCCGCCCGATCGCATCGCGAAAAGCGCGCGACTTTGTTTACCGGCAGCTGCTTCCCTATCCGCGCCGTATTGCAGCGGCTGCGCGAGTGCTCCGCTTTTACCAGCGAAGCGGGCTAGCAGCGGTCGCGCGCGGGAGCGGCATACTGCGGCTGCTGGGGTTGCGGGACCGCGAACGGCTGCTGCCAAAGATCGACCGCGACTTTTTCTTCGATGAACTGGGGCGTATGTATCCGGCGAAGTCAGCGCGGCGGGCGCGCGTGGCATTTTTTGCCGGATGCGTCGCGCAGGTTGCGTTCAGCGATTTGAATCGCGCCACGATTCGAGTGCTGCAAGCGAATGGCTGCGATGTGGTGGTACCGGAATCGCAGGGCTGCTGCGGCGCGCTGGCGGCTCACGCCGGATTGCGCGACGTGGCCCGCGATTCGGCCCGCGCAAATTTCGCGGCGTTCGCCGATGGAGGCTTCGATGCGATCATCACGAACGCGGCTGGCTGCGGATCGACGCTCAAGGAATACGGACACCTGTTCGCGGCAGATGATTCGGAGCGCGAGACTGCGCGAATGTTCGCAGCGAAAGTCCGAGACGTCTCGGAATTTCTGGCCGAATTGGGGCTTGCAGCGCCCATGAGGCCAGTTCCACTGCGCGTCACGTATCAGGACTCGTGCCATCTGGCGCACGGCCAGAAAATTCGAGAGGCGCCGCGCACGTTGATTCGCGCCGTGCCCGGCGTGGAACTAGTGGAAATGCCGCTTGCCGAGCAATGTTGCGGATCGGCCGGCGTTTACAACGTGACGCAGACGAAGGCATCGATGGAGTTGCTGACGCTAAAAATGGAATCCGCGCGGGAGACGAAAACAGAAGTAATCGTCACCTCGAATCCCGGATGCATCTTGCAGCTCCGCGCGGGCGCGGCCATACACGGCACGGGACACCAAGTGCTGCATGTGATCGAACTGCTGGATCGCGCACTCTCGCCCCAAAAGTAAGCCGCGGAAAGCGATAGTTTATTTTTCACCGATCAGGTAGCGGCAACCTTGCGGTCCCATGCGCGCGGAGTGAGTCGCTCCGGCAGGAACATCGCAACGATTGCCGGCGCGATGCGTCTGCGAAGCGCCGCCCATGGTGAGCGTCATTTCGCCATCGAGGATGATATGCGCCGTGAGCCCGGCGTGGGTGTGATCGGGATAGAAGGCGTGCGGGCCGTCCTGCCACACGTAGGTATGCGAAAAGCCTTCGGAGCGAAGCTGCGATTCAAGTTGGTGCTGATCCATATCTTTCATATTCCGCCACGGAGTATAACGCGCGAGATCGTGCCAGCTACTTCGGCGGCCAGGCGAAATTCTCCTCTCCTAACGGGACATTCAGCATTCCCTCAATCGGGAGAATGTCGATTGGCAAGCCGCCGATCCAGAGCGCAACGCTCATCAAAAGATCTTGCCGTCCTAGAACGTCGAAAAGGGCGCGAGCGAGGGCAATTTCCAGAATTTTGCCGCATGCCGCGGTCACGAAATCTCGCGGCCGGAGGAGGCACAAGCCCGCTTGCTCGACCACGCAGTCGGAAAGTTTCCCTTCGTGCACGCTGAGCGTGATTCGCGTTTCGCGCGAATCCCACACCGTGAGGCGCACCTGAAATTCGGCGATATCGCGCAGCGAATCGGCGAGCGGATCCAGCCGGATAAAAAAATTGTTGGACCCGAATCCGTAGCGCAAATCGCCCAGAACGTTTTGACCGCCGTGCATGGAAGCGCCGCGCCGCTCGCTGGAATATAAGCCGGCGCCCAGCCATTCGAAGTAGTTGCTGTCGCGACCGTCGACGACCACATCCAGGTAAGCCGATGCGGGCTCCTGCTGCCCGCGCACGACGGCGCGCTTGATGGGATGAGCAAGCGCATCGGGAGGCTGCTCGCCAAGAGCATTGTAGATTTCCGTAAGATGGCTGCGGTAGATGCGGTCGAAGTCGGCGTCGTTGGCGGAAGCATGCTCGGGACCGTACCACCAGCACCAGTCGCTTCCTTCCGCGGCGAGTATCGATTCGTAAGCGCGCTTGGCGCTCGCGGAGTTGGCCGATATTCCGTTGGGACGCCCGCTAGAGGCGACGATTCGCCCGTAAGTCTCGCGGGCATCACGCAGAAGATCCCACGCGCGCACATCTTCCTCGTGGCCGATCCACACATCGAAGTTGGCACTGATCCAAGATGCCGGAAAGATGCCATCGATCCGCGGCGCATCGGCAACAGCCTGAGCCGCTTCGCTCATGGTGAGCAGGTGGACGTCGGGATCGTCTTGAAGGCGACCGTAAAAGTGGCGCAGAAATTCGCGTCCGTTTTGCGAATAGTATTCCCAGGCGTTTTCTCCGTCGAGGATTAAGCTGACGGTTGGAGGGCGTGCCCCTGAAGCGCGGTCGCCAATGGCGCGAATGCGGCCGTGCAAATCCGCAGCGGCCGGCTCCGCGCCCATGCGGCTATAAACGAAGCCCACGAGATCGGACAAATAGTGATCGCGGAAGAAGCCAGTCAAGGCGCCGCTGCTGCGCGCGTAACGCCATGGCGAATAGAGCTCTTGCGCGTTCTCCGGGAATCCGCTGGCGTCGCGCCAGAATCCTACGTTGCGCGTGCGTCCGAGAACACCTTCATCCGTGGCGAACCACTTGAACCCCAGCTCGATGGCAAGTTCGAGTACCTCATCCGATACGGAGCCCTCCGACGGCCACAGTCCATTTGGCGCAGACCCGAAGACCTTACTGTGGAATGCGCTTGCGCGCGCGAGTTGGGCGCGGGCGTCCTCCGGATAACGGAACGGCGGATGCGGCAGAGGTGTGTGCGAGTTGGCGACGCGTGCGATGTCCGAATCGCACAGGAGGGGCAAAATCGGATGGTAGTAAGGTGTGGTGGATATTTCGATCTGTCCTCGCTCCGCGGCGCGGCGGTATTCAGGCAGCACCGCAGCCAGCAGTTCGTGCTGCTTTTCCATCAGAATGATCTTGTCTTCTTCGGTATAGCTCTTCCCTTTTGCTGAAAGCTCGCGAACAGCGGGGTCCTTGGCCAGATACTCTTCGTCCATCCAGGCGAGCTGTGAGAGCAACTGCAAATCGCGCCACTCGCTTAGGCCCCAGCGCGCGACGCAGGTTTCTGCTCCGCCGGAATGGGATTGCGATGCCAGTTCTCCAAAGCGCGGCCATCGTTGCAAGTAATTTTCGTTCACGTGAAAACCGCTTTCCAGCAGCGCTAGCTTTTGCTCGTGGGAAAGAGCGTCCGCGCGCGCGAATACCGTGTCGAACCAGGGCTCGCTAAAGCGGCCGCTCGCGTATTCCTCAATTTGTTCCACCAGAGACGGGACCATGTTGAACGTGACATGCACGCGCGGGAATTCGTCGAGGATTTTCACCATGCCCCAGTAATCTTTCAGGGCATGAAGCCGGGTCCAAGGCAGAAGGTATCGGCCGGTGACCGGATCCCGGTATTGCGGCTGGTGCATGTGCCATAGAATCGCGACGTTGACTCGGCTCACTCGGCTGCGCCTTCCACTTGCTCTTGAGATTTCAGCGGCCACCCAGCGCGCTGGCAATGCATCTCACCGCCCAATGCTGGTTCACTTTTCGCGCGGCGAAACAAAACGTTTTTGCCTTCGAACTATGAACTTGACGGCGCAATGCTAGAATGCGTACGCGCTCCTATGCGCTTGATCGACCGATATATCAGCCGCGAAGTAGTTTCCCACGCCGTCCTCGGCCTGGTGGTCTTCACGTTCATATTCTTCGTTCCCAACCTGGTACGTTTCATGCAGCTGTTCGTTGGCCACTCCGGAAGCATAGGGAATGTCGCGCTCCTGTTTCTCTGCGCGATTCCTCCCGTTCTGGCCGTCACGCTGCCCATGGCCGTTCTGGTCGGCGTGCTCATCGGTCTGGGCCGCCTTTCGGCGGACAGCGAAATCGTCGCGCTGCACGCCTGCGGGATTAGCCTGCGAAGGCTGATGGTACCCATCGGTTTCGTGGCGCTCTTTGCGTGCGGGGCGAACTTGGCGATCACGTTCTGGCTCAGTCCGGCCGCACTACGCACCGTCCGGCGAATCGAAGGCCAAATCCTGATCTCGCAAGCGCCTTTCGCCATCGAACCGCGAGTGTTCGATGAACGGCTGCCGCACATCGTATTATACGTACAAGACGTCGAAGCGGCAGCTACCCGTTGGCGCGGAGTTTTTCTGGCGTCTTCGGCCGACCACGGAAATTCGATCACGACCGCCGAAAGCGCTTCGATCGTGCGCGGTCCGGGGAAAGACCAGCTGGAAATCCAGCTGGGCAAAGGCAGCACGCACGAATACGACGCTCGCCATCCGGATCGTTACAACGTAACCACCTTCGGCGATAGCGACATAGCTGTCGATCTTTCCCAGGTTGTGTTGCCGCAGAGGCTGGTATCTCTTCCCGTTTCCGAGCAACACGCCAAGCAGTTGCTATCAACCACTGGTCCTAAGGCACTTCAAGCTCGCGTCGAATTCCATCGCCGTGCGGCGTTTCCCATCGCCTGCCTGGTTTTTGCGCTGATCGGAGTCCCAATCGGAGTCCGGCCACGGCGCGGCGGCCGGGCCACGGGATTGATTCTCACCCTTGCGCTGATCGGCGGATATTACTTTCTGTTCGTCTACGGCGCCCATTTGGCTGCGCAAGGGCAGATTAGTGTTTGGGTCGGGGTGTGGGGCGCCAACATCGTTCTGGCGCTCATTGGGCTGATTCTGTTTCGGCGGATCGAGAGCGTCCGCAGGCCCAGCCGCGCTTTGGCGTGGCTACATTCATTGCGGGCAAGTAAGAAATCCGCGGCAACGGTGCCGAATGGGTCCGGCGCCAGCTTTACTTCGAATGGCCCTGTGTCGCTTGCGCAAACGTCCGTGGAAATTCGGCGGATGGTCGGTGCCGGCCGCGCCATGGCCTTTCCGATGATGATCGACGTGTATTTGCTGCAGCAATTCTTCTATTACTTTGTGGTGCTGCTAGCCGGTTTCGTGTTGATCTTCGACGCTTTTACGCTCTTCGATTTGCTGGCCGATATTTCGCGCAACCATATCGCGATCGATATAGTGCTCAGCTACTTTCGCTACCTGATTCCGCTGATGGTCTATCAACTGGCTCCGCTAGCGGCGCTGGTAGCTACGCTCGTCACGCTGAGTATCTTGGCGAAAAACAACGAAGTGATCGCGTTCAAGGCGGGGGGCATCAGCCTTTATCGCTTGGTCCTGCCGCTAACGCTCGCGGGCTGCCTGGTGGCGGGAGGCATGTTCCTGCTAGACGACACGTTTCTACCGTACGCGAACCAGCGCCAGGACGCGCTGCGAAATGAGATCAAAGGACGCCCGGCGCAGACCTACTTCCAGCCCGGAGAACAATGGATCGCGGGCGAACACGATAAGCTTTACAACTACGAATTCTTCGATCCCGATCAGAAGTTCTTCGGAGGGCTGAACGTTTTCGAGCTGGATCCCTCTACCTTTCAGATCCAGCGGCGAATTTACGCTTCGCGCGCCACGTGGGAGCCGACCGAAAGCACGTGGGCGCTAACCGGCGGATGGGTGCGCAATTTTGACGGCGCGGGCCGCGTCTCGAGTTTCCAGACGTTCAAAGTGACATCGCTGCCCGAATTATCCGAACCGCCGTCATATTTTCATCGCGAAGTGCGGCAGTATTATCAGATGAATTGGCGGCAACTGGGCCGCTACATAGCCAGCCTGAAGCAGGCTGGATTCGATACCGCTCGGCTATCCGTCGAATGGAATAAGAAATTCGCATTTCCGGTGATTGCGGCGGTGATTATTTTTCTGAGCGCGCCCTTCGGATTCCTCGTGGGTACACGCGGCGCGGTAGGAGGAATTGCGCTGGCGGTGGGAATCGCGGTGGTTTACTGGGCTACCTCCGCGCTATTCGAAGCCATGGGGACGGTCGGCCAATTGCCGCCTACCCTGGCGGCTTGGGCCCCAGACGCGATTTTCGTGCTTCTAGGCGCCTATTTTTTCCTGCGCATTCCTACCTGACACGCAATTGCCGGCAGGTGGAACAGTTCGAAGCGCCGAGTCGAACTTTTATCGGGAAGCTTTGGCCTTCTTGCCGGCGCTCTTTTTGGACTTCGACTCTTCGATTACCGCTTGAGCAGCCGCAAGCCTCGATATCGGTACGCGAAATGGTGATGCGCTGACGTAGTTCATGCCGACCTGATGGCAAAATTTAACGCTTTCGGCATCGCCACCGTGTTCGCCGCAAATTCCAATCTTCAGCTTTGGCCGGGTGCGGCGTCCGCGCTCGATCGCCATCTTGATTAGCATTCCGACGCCTTCCACATCCAGGGTCTGGAACGGATCGGCCTTAAAGATTCCCGCTTTGCTTTCGTCCACGTATTCCGGAAGGAAACGACCTGCGTCGTCGCGCGAAAGGCCCATGGTGGTCTGCGTCAGATCGTTGGTGCCAAACGAGAAGAATTCCGCGACCTCGGCAATCTGATCGGCGAGCAACGCGGCACGCGGCAACTCGATCATCGTGCCAACCAGATATTCAAGCTTTACTTTACTTGCGGCGATAATCGGATCCGCGACTCTGCGCGTGGCAGTCTCGAGAATTTTCAACTCCTTCTTATCCAAAACCAATGGGTGCATGATCTCAGGTAACACTTTAATACCGCGTTTTTTGCATTCGACGGCGGCTTCAACTATCGCTGTAACCTGCATTTCCAAAATCTCCGGATATGTAATCGAGAGCCGGCACCCGCGGTGGCCAAGCATGGGGTTCGCTTCCTGCAACTGTTTCACGCGCCGCTCGACCGTCTCGGCCGGCACGCCGATTTTTTTCGCCAACTCCGCTTGTTTCGCCGGATCGTGTGGTACGAATTCGTGTAATGGAGGGTCGATCAACCGGATGGTGACCGGGTAGCCGTCCATGGCCTCGAAAATTCCTACAAAATCCCTGCGCTGAAACGGCAGTAGTTTATCCAAGGCTCGTCGCCGAGCCTCGGAAGTGTCCGCGAGAATCATTTCCTGGATCGCTTCCTGGCGGTCGATGCTCCGTTCCGGCTGTTCGAAATCCTTGAAGAACATATGTTCGGTGCGGCACAGGCCGATGCCCTGCGCGCCCATTTCCCGGGCTAAGCGGGCATCGCGCGGCGTATCGGCGTTGGTACGCACACCAAGCTTGCGCACCTTATCGGCCCACTTCATCAGGGTTTCGTAGGATTTGGGCGGTTCCGGCCGGACCAACTGCATTTCGCCGGAATAGACGGAGCCATCGCCGCCGTCCAGCGTGATCCAATCCCCCTCTCCGACCCGTCGCCCATCGACGCTCATCGTTTTGGCATTCGCGTCAATTTCAAGGTCCTCGGCGCCAACGATGCAGCACTTTCCCCACCCGCGCGCGACGACGGCGGCATGGCTGGTCTTGCCACCGGTTGCCGTCAGAATTCCCTGCGCCACATACATGCCACCTACGTCTTCAGGGCTGGTTTCGCGCCGGATCAGAATCACTTTCTCGCCGCGCGCAGCCCACGCTTCAGCTTGCTCCGCGGTGAAGACAGCGCGGCCGGCAGCAGCGCCTGGCACCGCATTGATTCCTGTAGCCAACTTCCTATTCGATAGTTCGGACCGAGGAACCTTGGCGTCCAGTACGGGATAGAAGAGCCGCTCGATATCTTCCGGCTTGATACGTTCAAGTGCTTCTTCAACTGTAATTAGCTTCTCGTTAGCCATATCCACGGCGACGCGAAAAGCCGCCGCAGGCGAGCGCTTGCCCGTCCGCGTCTGCAACATGTAGAGCTTGCCGTTCTCTACCGTGAATTCCATGTCCTGCATGTCGCGGTAGTGCTTCTCCAGCTTTTCGCGGACGCGCTCAAGCTGCTGATACACCTTTGGCATTTTTGATTTCAGCTCGTTCAAGTGCATCGGAGTGCGAATACCAGCGACCACATCTTCGCCCTGCGCATTCAGCAGGAAATCGCCGAAAAAGATTTTCTCGCCGGTCGAGGGATCGCGCGTGAAGCACACGCCTGTGCCGGAATCCTCGCCGGAATTGCCGAACACCATCTGCACCACGTTGACAGCCGTGCCGAGAAGGCCGGAGATCTTCTCGACGCGCCGATAAGTCACCGCTTTCTCTCCCATCCACGATTCGAACACGGCGCCAATGGCACCCCACAACTGCTCGATGGGATCTTCCGGAAAATCTTTCCCTGTTTTTTGCTTGAAATAGGCTTTGTATTCGCCAACCAATTCCTTCCAGCCGTCGGCGGTAACCTGCGTATCGTCCTTTACTTTCAGGCGCTTCTTCAACTCTCGCAGCCGATCTTCGAGGCCTTCTTTTGGCAGACCGATTACTACAGTGGAGTACATCTGCACGAAGCGGCGATACGCGTCGTACGCGAAGCGATCGTTATTGGTGGCGCCCGCGAGCCCTTTTACGGATTTCTCATTCAGACCCAGGTTCAGAATCGTCTCCATCATGCCGGGCATGGAGCGGGCCGATCCCGAACGAACACTCACCAACAGCGGATCGTTGGCGCTGCCGAGTTTTTTACCCGTCAACTTTTCCAGGCGGTCGAGATCCTTGTGCACTTGCGAGCGAAGCTCGCTCGGGTGTTTGCGGCCGTGCTTGAAGTAGTAGTCGCAGGCCTCCGTGGTAATGGTGAATCCCGCGGGAACGGGCAACCCGATGCGCGTCATTTCCGCGAGGCCGGCGCCCTTACCTCCAAGAACTTCCCTCATCTCTCCCGTGCCATCCGCCTTGCCCGCGCCAAAGAAGTAAACGTATTTCATTTTTGCCCTCGGTTGATTTCTGGTGACCGGCAGCGGCTATTGTCGGCCCGCCGATAGTTGAAGTTGAGAATTACAATTTATTTTGGCTCATCAGAGCCGAATTCGGAAAAATCGGCAATGGTTGAGAACTCCTTCAACAATGACGCGAGCAATGCAACTCTGTTTTTCCTCACGTTGCGATCCTCAACCATCACCAAAACTCCGTCAAAAAACTTATCGACTGCCGGCCGAAGCTTCGATACACCCTCAAGCGCAGCTTTGTAGTTTCGATCCCGCTTTCGCGCCGCGACTTCATCGCGAATTTTCTGCGCCGTGGCATAAAGCTCCACTTCCGGTTTCTCGCCAAGCAATTCCTGTTGGACTGCAACCTGTCCTTTATCGTCCTTGCTGGCCGATTTTTCAAGGATGTTGCGAATTCGTTTAAAGCTTGCGGCCAGCGGCGCGAAATCCTTCGAGTACCGGATTGCCTTTACTGCCGCTATGCGGTCCGCCGCATCGCATAGGTCGTCAGCGCCAGCCGCGAAGACGGCGTTGATCTCGTCGTACGCATATCCGCTCTTCTCGCGGAAATAGAAGCGCGCGCGATCGAGCAAGAACGTGAGCGCGAGCTTCTCCGTATCGGCTGGCACGTCAATTCGCGGCGCGCGTTCACGAAGCGCTTTCGCCGCGGCGGAGATCATCGCCGAGATAGACACCGGCAGGCGCCGCTCCAAAATAATCTTTACGATGCCGGTGGCGGCACGCCGAAGAGCAAAAGGATCGCTTGAACCAGTGGGAATGATTCCGACGCCGAAGCAGGCCACTAAAGAGTCGAGCTTGTCAGCCAACGAGACCGTGCAGCCAATCAGATTTCTCGGTAGCGGTTCGTCCAAACCGAGAGGCTTGTAGTGATCGTACACAGCCCAAGCAATCGAGTCCGGCTCGCCCTGCGCCCGCGAATAAAGACCGCCGACAACTCCTTGTAATTCGGGAAACTCTCGGACCATTTCCGTGATCAAGTCGCACTTGGCGAGCTCCGCCGCGCGGTCCGAACCCGCCACATCCGCTTGCGTCATGCCGCGGTTGAACCACTGCTCCGCAAACCAACGCGCCAATGTGCGCACGCGCTCAACTTTGTCTCCGTAACTGCCGAGACGCCGCTCATACGTAACAGCGGCAAGCTTCGGTAGATACTCATCCAGGCGGCACTTCTGATCCGAATCCCAGAAGAAACGCGCATCGGCGAATCGAGCGCGCAGCACGCGTTCGTGCCCTGCGCGAACCAAACTCTTTGGATCGCGCGGCAAATTAATCACCGCCAGGAAGTGTGGCGCTAATTCCCCGGCACGTTTTTCGACTGCAAAGTATTTCTGGTGCCCGCGCATCACGGTGATAAGAATCTCATCCGGCAATGCCAGAAACGCCGGATCGAAGTCGCCGGAAATCACCGTCGGGTACTCGTTCAAGTAGGTTACGAGGTTCAGCAGTTCGGGATCGTCGTGCGCGTGCAGCGACCGGCGCGAGGTGAGCGCACGAATTTCCGTTTCGATCTTCTTGCGGCGCTCCTCGGGGCGGCACAGCACAAAATTCCTTTTCAGCTTGGACTCATAATCGCGCGCGTTCGTGACCGCAATGCCCTTTCTTCCAAGAAAGCGATGGCCATCCGTACGATTGGCGGCACGAACGCCCGCGAAAAAGAACGGCACGGCCACCCCGTCAAGCACCGCCAGGATCCAGCGGATCGGCCGAATGAACCGAGGACTATCAGCGGTCGTCCAGTACATCGAGCGCGGCCACGACAGTTCGCGGATGCACTCCGGCAGGGTTCGCGCCAAAACGTTCCGCGCCGGCTCGCCGGCGATCGATTGCCGCGCCGCTAAGTAGTCGCCCTTTGGCGTGCTGATCACCAGCAGCTTCTCGACGGGAATCGATTGCTTTTCCGAAAAGCTCAGTGCTGCGCGCGTCGGCTTTCCTTGAGGATCATAAGCAATCGCTTTAGGTGGGCCGACGATCTCGCGCGTCATATCTTCTTGTCTTACTCGAACATTCTTCGCGATGGCCACCAGCCTGCGCGGCGCGCCAAAAGTTTCAATCGAATCCTCAACTGTCGGCTCGTCGACCAACCGCGCTGTTGCTAGATGTTTTACAAGTAGAGATCTAAGTTCGCGCGCCGCCCGCTCAATCATTCCGGCGGGTATCTCTTCGCACCCGATCTCCAGGAGCAGTTCGCCGGTTACTTTCATGCGGTCACCCCGGCCGCCCCGTGGACGAATTCCCGCTGCGCCAGCCAAGATTGCGCCACCTGCGTGGCCAGCTTGCGAATGCGCGCAATCATGCCGGCGCGCTCGGTCACGGAAATCGCGCCGCGCGCGTCGAGTACATTAAAAAGATGAGAGCACTTCAAGCAGAGGTCGTATGCCTGTAACACTGGGAATCGGCTGATCGCATCGCCTTTCAACTTGGCATAGTCCGCGAGCAGTCGCGCCGCCTCAGACTCGTTGAGATCGAATTGCTTTCGGATGGACGCCGCGTCGGCATAATCGAAGCTGTATGCCGAAAATTGCTGCTCTTCCGCCAGCCGCACTTGCCGGTAGGTCATCGACTTCGACCACATTACGTCGAAGACGTTATCAACACCCTGCAAATATGCGGCGATGCGATCCAGGCCGTACGTCAGCTCCACCGAGACAGGATCAAGGTCAATTCCGCCGCATTGCTGGAAGTAAGTGAACTGCGTGATCTCCAGCCCGTCCAGCAGGACCTGCCAACCGATGCCCCAGGCGCCTAGCGTGGGAGATTCCCAGTTGTCTTCTTCGAATCGCACATCGTGTTCTTTTAGGTTGATGCCGACTGCAGCGAGGCTATTCAGGTATAGGTCTTGGATGTTTGCTGGTGAAGGTTTCAGTATCACTTGAAGCTGCGTGTGCTTGTAAAGCCGATTAGGATTTTCGCCGTAGCGCCCGTCCGTTGGTCGCCGGCTTGGCTGCGCGTACACCACTCGGTACGGATCAGCGCCCAGTACACGCAGGAACGTTTCCGGATGCATCGTGCCCGCGCCCACTTCGATGTCGTATGGTTGCTGCAAAACACAATCGCGGCTAATCCAATACTGTTCAAGTTTTAGTAGAAGGTCCTGGAAGGTGAGGCCCTTAAGTTTCGGTCGCTTCAATGTGATTGTTTGAGCTCTCGCCATTACGCAGTTGGCTCCAGAAGTTCTCTCGACGTCAGCTTGCGATCGATCTGATGCTCGATAATGTCCAGCATGATGGCTGTTACTTCCCTGGCCTCACGGTCGCGCCGGCCCGTGGTTTCCGCTGCGTCGATCAGCCGATCGAGGCGACCTGCGAGCATCTTCCGAGCTAGCGTTAAACTGGCCGGCGGAATCGCACGCATTCCGGCGCGCCGGCATTTTGCGCACGCCAAGGCGGATCCGGCGCCAGCCAGATAGGCGGGAGCAGCCTCTGCCATTGCCGTACCGCAAAATCCACAGCGATCGAACGGCGGCAGCCAGCCGCCAAGCTTCACCGTCCAGATCGCGAAATACGCGAGCGGCAGTTCCGGCTTTCCGGTTTGCTTGATCGCCTGCGCGGTCAGAAGCAGAAGGCGGAAATTGGCATCGGACGCCTCATGGTCCGGCAGCACCGTCTCCGTTACCTCGCTCAGAATCGAGAGCGCCACGCTCGATGCGTAATCGCGAAACGCATCCAGAAACGATTCGATCATTTCGCACTGGCGGATGCGCACCAGTTCCCGCGTTTCCTTCTCGAAATACCATATCCGCACGTACGTCAAACGCTCGAGGGTCGCGCCAAACCGGCTCTTCGGCTTGCGCGCTCCCGCTGCCACTCCGCGCACGCGGCCTGCCGCTCGCGAAAGAAAGCTCACCAGCCGGTCCGCCTCTCCAAGCGAATAGCTTTGCAGGATGATCGCTTCGGATTCGTGAAGGGCCATCGACTTGTCGGCGCGCCGATCCCTCAACCAGAGCCTGCGGGGCGTCTGCCGAAAGCTCCACTTCAACCGCGCGTACGCGATCGAATTTTTCTATCATAGCAAACCACGGGGTGCAATTGATAAACAGCCTCAGCACATTGGGCAGTTGAAATTTTCTCGAAGTCATCTACAGTGTGGAACCGATGTGCGCGGTCAAGGAACGCTCCGCTTCTCCGCTCGTCACCGGAATCGATGCTCTGGATGCCGTCATCCGCCTGCCGCGCTTCCCCGCAGCTCGACGGGCCCGCGAAGACGGCATCCCAGTTGTGCGCGATTTTCGATCGTCGCTATCTTCGTGTTGAAGCGTTACTCGAAAACGTCAACTACCTCATAACCTCTAAAGAATTCCCTGAGGGAATTACCGGAGAAAGCAATCTCTTGAAGTCGCTGCCCATGATCCATGCAAACTTCAACTTCCGGCTCACCACCGCAACGCGCAGCGGCCACGGCGTGACTGCGTGGGATGCGCGCGCCGCCACCACAATGCCGGAAGCTCGCCGATGATTCCGCTCAAGGGCACAACTCCGCGGCGTTCGTTCCCTTTCATCACCGTGCTACTGATCGTCATTAATTTCGCCGTCTTCTTTCATCAGCTATCGCTCTCGCCTGCGGCTGGCACTACGTTCGTGCGCGTCTATGGCCTCGTGCCGTCGCGAATTCAGCTAGCCCTTGCCGGAAGGCATTACAGCCTCGCTCAAGCTTTCGTTCCTCTCTTAACTTGCATGTTCCTGCATGGCGGCTGGCTGCACATCATCGGCAACATGCTGTTCCTCTGGGTCTTCGGCCGCAACGTGGAGGACCTCACGGGAGGCGCCCGCTACTTCGCCCTCTATGTTGTGTGCGGACTCGCGGCAGGCATTCTCCAGGTGATCACCAATCCGTATTCACGCCTGCCCACCATCGGCGCCAGCGGAGCCATCGCCGGAGTGATGGGCGCGTACCTGATAAAATTCCCGCGCTCACGCATCATTACGTTGTT
>JBOGMW010000128.1:0-38633 GCA_050746805.1 Candidatus Acidiferrales bacterium
CGCTTCGGCGATTTCTTCGCCTTCCGCTTCCGGCTCGAATAGTTCGCTTTCGGAGCCTTCAACCTCAGATTCGAACGGTTCGATGCCGCTTTCTTCGCCTCCGGCGATAGGCTCGTCATGTTCGTCGGAAGCGTCACCTGGGGCGGTGTCATCATCACGCTGCTGCTGGCGTTCGGCTTCCGCGTTTTGCGCTTCGGCCACATGTTCGGCGATCACGGCGGCTTCGTCGTCGGTCAGTTCCGGCGTGGCATGCCCTCCGGGCGCGGCATGACCCATATCCTCGTGATGCACCTCGTGCGCTTCGGCGGCGAGGTGATGTTCCTCGCGCTCGCCGTGGCTTTCCGCGCCGACGTGCTCCGCAAAAGGCGCGGCGGATTCGACGTGTTCCTGTTCCTTGGGCGAAGGAGCCCCTTGCTGCGCCGGAGGCTCATTGCGCCACTTGGATAGGTTTTCGCCCGGCAGCGGCTCCAACCCAGCAGAAGACGACGGCTCGTCAGAACGGTCGGGGCGGTCGTAGCGTTCGGGCCGCTGGAAACGATCATGCCGCCCATGCCCATGGCGTCCGTGGCTCTCATGGCGCTCGGGCCGGTCTGTCCTTTCGGGGCGCTCCGCGCGCTCGTAAGAGCCGAAGCGAAGCTCGGGCCGGGGCGGGGCAGCAGCGGATTCGTCGCGCGCAGCTTCCTTGGGCTCGGCAGGTTCAGTAGCAGCCGCGAATTCAGGAACGGCCGGCACTTCGGACGGTGGCACGTTGGGAGCGATTTCTTCTGTGGGCGCGTTGGCGGAAACGGTGCCCGGAATTTTATATCTGGCGAGCGATTCTCCGGGCAGGACTACCGGGACGTACGGTTCCGAGGTGCCGGATTCTTCGGCGTGATCTGAATGACGCGGGGAGGCGTACTTCGAAGGTGGCAATTCGCGCCCGAAACGCCTGTCGCCACCACGTCCACCGCCGCCGCGGCGTCCAAAACGGCCTCCGCGCCCGCGGCCGCCAAAATCACGTCCACCAGAGCGGCTGCGGCCGCCGAAGCGTCCCCGATCCTGATTGCCGGAGCCCTGGCGGGGCGGTGCTGTCTGCGAGGGAGGCGCGGCCCAAGCGTTACCGGGTTGCGGACCTTCGCTGCGTTCATCGGCATGACGATTTTCTGGTGCAGTTTCCGCATGGGCAGCAATCGATTCGGACGGTAGAGCTTCTACGTCGGGCGGTTCGACAGCAGCGGTTGCCCCACCATTGGTGGGGAACACTTGGCCGCCCTGCTCCTGCATTTTTAGAGTTTTGTCTTCGACGGTGGCGACGATCGGCTCGAAGTCTTCCACCCCTTCGAGAAAATCGGTGACGTACAAAAAAGCGTCACTGTCGAGCCCGATCTCCACGAAGGCCGATTGCATGCCTGGCAGCACGCGCGTGACGCGGCCTTTATAGATGCTGCCGACTAGAGCAAATTCCTTTTCGCGTTCAACGTAATACTCACACAGCTGTCCTTCTTCCAAGATGGCGACCCGCGTTTCGTGCGGATTCGCCGAAATAACCATTTCCTTCGGCATAAGAACTCCCTAAGGAGCAGCGGATTGCGGCGTCGCGAAGGGGCGCAGTGCGCGTCCGAGGGACATTACGAGAGGCGCCAAAGTGCGCCCGGCTCGGGCCGCTCAGGAAAGGCCGGTCAAAATTCGCTTTCCTCATCCGGTGCATCCTTAATCAAATCTCAAAAACAAGCAATCTGAAAAACGATAAATTCCAAAACTCCATCCGGGCCGGGCATTCATTGCACCGGCGCGATACGAACGGCGGCTTGGCCTAATTGACAAAGCGCCGCATGCGGACGTTCATCACCAGCCCTAAAGCAAGAAAAACGAAGGCAGTGGATGAGCCGCCATAACTAATCAGCGGCAAGGGAATGCCGGTGACCGGCATATATCCGATGACCATCGAAGTGTTCACTAAAACCTGAAACCCGAGGATGGCCGTCACGCCCATTACAATATACATGCCGGCGCGGTCCTTGGATTTCTGCGCGTTGTCCACAAGCCTTAAGATCAGGCCGAGGTACAATAGCAGAACTACGCAAACACCGATAAAACCTTGTTCTTCGGCAAGCGCGGCGAGAATAAAATCCGAATACCGCACGGGCACGAAGCCCAACTGATTCTGGCTGCCTTTGCCGAATCCTTTGCCCCAAAAGCCTCCGGAGCCGACCGCAATTTCCGACTGCAGAATCTGATAGCCGGCGCCCCTCGGATTATCCTCGGGATGGAGGAACGTCTGGATGCGCTGTTGCTGGTACGGCTTCAAGTGATTGCGCATGTTCCAAGCAATCGGAACCAGCAACGCGATCACGACTACGCCGATGGCCAGATGCTTCCACTGAACTCCGGCCAGAAAAATTCCGATCAGGGCCACAGGAACCAGAACCATCGCGGTTCCGAGGTCGGGCTGCTTCAAAATCAAGCCTACCGGAATCAGCGTTAAAACACCAACCTTCGCCAAATCGACCAACGTCAGGCGATCGGTGCGAACGTCGGTGAAAAACCGCGCCAGCACAATGATTATAATCAACTTCACGATCTCTGACACTTGTAAATTCACTAAGCCGCCAAGGGAAATCCAGCGTTTGGCTCCCAATCGCGAATAGCCGAGGACGAGGACGACTAACAAGCTGGCGATTCCTACGCCGTAAAGGGCGGGCGCCTGGTCCATCAGAGCGTGATAGTCGATCATGGAGATCAGGCACATGCCCACGAAGCCAATGCCGATCCACATGAGCTGCTTCCACTGCATCCCAGCGAGAGAACTGGCGTGCGTGCAAGAGTAGATTTCGAGCACGCCAACCACACTGATAGCGCCAACGATGGCTAGAAGGATCCAATCGAAGTCCTGAAGCTGCGGGCGGTCTTTCACTGATGTGCTCCCACGGTTGCTTCCAGGGAATGCGAGGCGCCGGATTTCGATGCGCTTTCAGGCGTGTTGGTGGGCAGCTGGAATTGGCCATTTTTCTCATCGTAATAAGCCTTCACCACGTCGCGAACGATTGGAGCAACATTGCTACCCCAGACGCCCTTCTGAACGAGGGCAGCAACGACGATCTCCGGATTCTCGCGCGGCGCGTAACCGACGAACCAGCCGTTTTCCTTTAGATGAATTCCCAAACGACGTTGCAAATCGTAGCTCTCGGTCTGGGCCGTGCCGGTTTTACCGCAGAACTCGATATTTTTCAGCTTCACCGATTCGTACGTAGTGCCGCCAGGCTCGTTCACAACGCCGTACATGCCCGAGGTGACCTGATCGACAGTATTCTGGGAAAGCGGGAAGCGGGTGATTTTCACGTTGGAGTCGTCCTTCAGCAGATGCGGCTGGACGAGATTCCCTCCGCTGGCGACGGCGGCAATCATGCGCGCGAGCTGAATGGGCGTGGCCATGACGGCGCCCTGGCCGATGGAGACGGAAATGGTGGAACCGGGATACCATTTGTGGTGATATACGCGCTCGACCCATGCCTCCGACGGAACCAGGCCGGGTTCTTCACCGGGCAGATCGATTCCCGTCAAGTGACCGAGGCCAAGAGCATTGGCGTAGTAGCTGATGCGATCGATTCCCAAGAGCTTTCCGACGTTGTAGAAGTACACGTCGCATGAGGCGACAATAGCCTTGTGCAGATCCACTTCACCGTGGGCGTGGTCGCAGTGGAAGACGCGGCCGTAAAAGGTGGCGTAGCCGGGGCAATAGACAGTGTAGTTGGGGGGAATCGCCTTTGATTCGAGCATGGCCGTGGCCATCACAATCTTGAAAACCGAGCCCGGAGCGAGTTGCGCTTGGATTGCGCGATTCAGCAGCGGCGTTTCCGGATTGGTATTGAGCTCCCGCCACTGGCGCGGCGGAATGCGAACGGCGAAGTCGTTGGGATTAAAGGTGGGACGGCTGACCATCGCCAGAATGGCGCCGGTGCGGGCGTCCATGGCGACTACGGCGCCTTCCTTGCCTTCCATGTCGTGTTCGGCGACAGATTGCAGGCCGTAATCAATCGTCAGTTGAATGGGTTTCCCTGGGATGGCCTCGACGTTGTCGAGGGTGCGCATGACTTTGCCCACACTATTGACCACCACCCGGCGCATTCCGTCCGTGCCTTCAAGTTGAGCGTTGTATTCCTTTTCCAGGCCGGCTTTCCCGACGATATCGCCAGGCCGGTAGCGGCCGTCGCTGCGGTCCAATTCCTGCGCGGAGACTTCACCTACGTAGCCGATGGCACTGGCGAGCATTTCGCCGTATGGATAGCGACGGCGTTGAACCATCATCAGATCGAGAATCGGGATATCGACGCGATGCGATTCGACGAAGGCGAGGTCGGCCTGACTGGCCTCGGGCTTGATGATTATGGGCATGAAGCGCGGCTCGGCTCTAGCGGCGTCGAGCTCGCCCTGCATGTCTTCCTTGCTGATCCCGAGTCCGGATTCGACCTCCGGCAGATATTTCTGAATTAATTTCGGATTATCGCGGATCAGAAGGATGCTGAAGGATGGATAGCTATCGACGAGTACGCGACCCTCGCGATCGAGCATGGCGCCGCGCGGAGCGATGATGGGAATCGAGCGAACACCATTCTTTTGCGCCAGATCGACGTAGTGATCGGACTGGATGACTTGCAGCTTCCAAAAGCCAACCAATAACAGGATGATGAAAGCAACCGAAAGGTACGAAAACAGGGTCAGGCGACCCTGGGGAATTCTTTGGTCGTTAACATTCCACGATGACAACGGAACTCCTCTACCACCCCAGCGCGCGCTTCACTGAAGCGAAGTGTAAGGGCAATTTGCGTGCCGGGCGGAGGCCGATCCCGGAAAGCCGAGGCCGGACTACTGCATCTAAATCCACAGCCAGAATATAAATATACTGCCCGAGAACTTTTTGTAGCTCGAAATTGCTACGCTACCACCCGCAGAGAGCAACTCGCAAGCGGCGAATGCCCATTCGGTCAACGTTGCCTTCGACCGGCACGAGAGGAAGTGTTCTCAAGGCCGAGAAGCATGCTTCATCCTGGCGCCGCGCCCGGGCGCCAAGCTTCTTGACTATGTCCGGAGCGAGGGCTAAAAAGTCAGAAGAAGAATACGCCACTCGTCCGAAGATCCGCGTACCGCGGCAGAAGATTAAATCCGCCTGCAAACTGGAGGACCACATGAAAGGGTTCAAGCAATTCCTGCTGAGAGGAAACGTGGTGGATATGGCTGTTGGTATCGTGATAGGCGCCGCGTTTGTGACCGTGGTCAGCGGTTTCGTCAAGGATTTGCTGACTCCCCTGATCGCGGCCATCGTGAAGCGGCCCGATTTTTCGGCGTTTACGGTGACGCTGAACGGCAGCAAGTTTCTTTACGGAGCTTTCGTCAACGATCTGGTTTCGTTCGTAATTGTCGCGGCGGCCGTGTATTTCTTCGTGGTGCTGCCGATGAACACGCTGATCGCGAGAATGAGGAAGGCGCCCCCAGCGGATCCCACAACGAAGAAGTGTCCGGAGTGCAGGAGCGAGATCCCGATCGATGCGAGGAAATGCGCGCACTGCACGTCTGTGCTCGATGCTGGTGCGGGGGCGCGCGTTTAGCGTTTTCGCGGCCAGCAATCAAGAGCATGGCGGGCACGATTACTCTTACACTCGCGCTAGCGCCGCTGGACGCGGGGATCGGCCGATAGCGCGCCATCCGGCCGGGAGGCGGAGGTTCGTTACAGCGGGCATGCTAGTGCGGGGATGAATGGGACTCGATTTGCAGCGTGGGTCTACGTCCGTATTGCAATCCGCCCTGACAACGTCGAGAGAAGGCACAGCGACCCGGCGGGGATCCAGCACTGATTCTCGCAGTCATGACTGACGACGAAGGCGGTCGAGTAGCGAGAAAAGAACGACGGCGATTGCGGCGCTGACCAGCGAGACAACCAACAAGTGAACGGTGAAAAACGGAGTGGGACGGTTGAGCAGTACGCGTTCGGTGGCGGAGAAGATCATCTGGTGCACGTGATAAAGCACGAAAACGAGGGCAAAGCGACTGACGGGATGTTCGGTATCGATGCGTGCTCCGACCGACGAAGCCACGTAGCCGACAATGGTTTTGGCGATGCCGTAGAGGCCGATGGGATTGTCGTGGCTGAGCGCGTCCTGTGCGATGCCGATGGCGGCTCCGAGCAACATGCCGGAGACCGGATTGCGGCGGCTGACGCCGAAATAAATGGTGACCAGCAGGGGCAGGTCGGCGAATTCCGACCAACGGCCGTAGCGGTGAAGAAATGCCTGAACCACAATTGCGAGCACGGCGATTACCGTGACGGCGCCAGCGTAGTATTTATGGACCTCGATATTCGATTCAGAGTGAATGCCGGAATTGAAGGCGTAGGACATTTCAGGGACGCTTCCCAGAGGGCGACGCGGACTTGCTGTTTACGGTAGCGCCAGGCTGCGCGGCGGGCGATGCGGAAGCCGGCGCGACTTTCGTGCCCATAGGCGGAATGGCCGGCTCGGCGGGCAATCCAACGACGACCTGGCTCGATGGATCTTGAGAGCTGGGATTCAACTCCTTTTCAGAGAGAAGAACGAGGACATCCTCGAGACGATCGAGGTGCGCGGCGGTCTGCACCTTAATGGTTTGGAATGGATTTCCGGGTTTGGCGCTGGCGACGGTGCCGATCAGAAGACCTTTCGGGAAAATGCGATCTTCGCCAGAAGTGAGGATCACTTCGCCCGGATGCGTTTTTTCGTCGTTGGTGACGTACGCCATTACGGGTTCGGGATCGCTGGTGCCTTTGATGATGCCTTGCGTGCGCGTATCGGCGAACAGTGCACCGACACCGCTGTCGCGGTCGTTAATCAGCAGGACTTGCGCGGCGGCGGGAGATACCTCGACGATCTTTCCCACGATGCCATTGGGAGTTATCACGGCCTGGTTGCGGCGAATGCCATTGCGTTCGCCGCGATTGATGAACAGAGTGTGAGAAGAAGGATCGGCGCTTCCGCCGATCACTTGGGCGGCGAGCATGGGGACATCGCGATGAGCGTCGCGAAAATTTAGGAGCGCGCTGAGGCGCTGCTCTTCGGAAGCCTGGCTTTCAAGCTCTTGATTGCGAAGCTCCAACTGGCCGATTTCGTGATGCAAGCGTTGATTTTCGAGATAGGTGTGATGCAGCGCGATGTATCCGTCCCAGATGCCACCGATTCCCGAAAATGTGCGGCTGGCGCCCTTTTCTCCGGGAGTGACAATTTCGGTGGCCCAATAACGGATCAAGCGGATATTGTTGTCGCGCTTGATTTGAAATGCCAGCAGGAGGACCTGGGCAATCAGAGCGGCGGCCAGGAATGCCAGCGGACGATGGCGGGTAAGGATTTCAGGCATGTTGCGCGTCCGCGGCGCGAATGGCGCCGGTCGATTGGAAGCTTGAGAGGGCGGCGCGGCGCATCCGCTCCGTCCAAAATTGAGAATGCGGTTTCAACGGCATAACCATACTGCGAACCCAGACGTAATCACTCGATATCGATCTAACGAATCAATCTAGTCAATCAATCGATGGAAACCAGGCGTAACAGGCGGAAGTCGCTGAGCATTTTGCCGGTGCCTAGCACCACGGACGCAAGCGGATCGTCTGCAATGGAGACCGGCAAACCGGTTTCCTCCCGGATCCGCTTGTCGAGATTCTTGATGAGCGCGCCGCCGCCAGTGAGCACGATGCCGCGATCGCTGATGTCGGCGGAGAGTTCCGGCGGCGTGCGTTCCAAGGCCACGCGAATGGCGTTGACGATGGTGGAGATATTTTCGGAAAGCGCCTCGCGAATTTCGCTGTCGTCGATGGTGACGGTGCGCGGAACGCCCTCGATTAAGTTGCGGCCCTTCACTTCGAGCGTGAGCGGCTTTTCTAATGGATAGGCAGAGCCGATCTCCATTTTGATCTGTTCGGCGGTGCGTTCACCGACGAGCAGGTTATATTTGCGCTTGAGGTAGTGCATCACGGATTCGTCCATTTCATTCCCGGCCACGCGAACGGAGCGCGAATAGACGATTCCGCTCATCGAAATGACAGCGATATCCGTGGTGCCGCCGCCGATATCCACCACCATGTTACCGGAAGGCTCTTCGATGGGAAGGCCGGCGCCGATGGCCGCAGCCATGGCTTGCTCGACTAAGTAGACTTCGCTGGCGCGCGCGCGGTAGGCGGAGTCCTGCACGGCGCGCTTTTCCACCGGGGTGATTTCGCTGGGCACGCCAATCACGATGCGCGGATGAACGAGAACGCGGCGATTGTGAGCCTTCTGGATGAAGTAGGTGAGCATTTTTTCGGTGACCTTGAAATCCGCAATCACACCGTCCTTCATCGGCTTGATGGCCACCACGTTGCCGGGGGTGCGGCCGAGCATCTCCTTGGCCTCGCGGCCGACGGCCACCACTTCACCGTTGTTTTTATTGATGGCGACGATGGAAGGCTCGTTGACGACGATGCCTTTGGACTTGGCAAATACCAGCGTGTTTGCGGTCCCCAAATCGATTGCCAGATCGGACGAGAACAGACTAAAGACCGACCGCATGTTGTAGCCGTTCTTATTCACTTAGTGCTTCCCCCTCAGAGCCCGCGAGGCGCCGCTGGGACGACGCGCATGCATCTGGAATCGTGCAGACTTACGGAATTACAACATCGACGCGCTTGATGTTCGTTCCGCCCCGCCGGTTTTGTCCGGTAATCACGATGGTATGGCTGCCGCGCGTCATCGGTTGGGTAAAAAAACGGAAACGTCCATCAGATTGTATATCGGCCACCTGCTCGCCGTTAATAATCAGCGCCGCGCCAGGCTCGGTATGGCCGGTCACTTCCACTACGTTGCCCTCCAGTTCAGGAGGATCGACGTCAAGGAGCATCTGCTGTTCCTTGCCTTGTACCGCGAGAATAAATTTATAGGAATCGCTCGGATCGCTGACGTTGCCCTTGTCGTCGACGGCGCGCACGCGCCAGAAATAATTGCCCGGCTCGAGGCCGCTGGCGTCCGCGTAGGTTTGATCGGTTTTTTGATCGACGAGCACGTGATCGAACATGGTGGTGGTGCCCACCTGGAATTCATACATCTTCGCGGTCGGCGAAGGCTTCCACTCGAAATGCACGGAGGCGTGCTTGGGATCTGAGACGATGATGGGCTGCAGATCCAGGGGCTGGACGAGTTCGGGCGGCGCCAGCACTTGCGTGGTTACGACGTTGCCTCCCTTGACCGGGAAGGTGGCGCGCTCGTACTGACCGATATCGACGTGCTGATCGCCGCGGTTGAGAACCGCGCTGCCGGAATCGATGGTGATCTGCTGCTCGTTGTTTTTCGGATCGCTGACCACGGCGGCCCGGCTATTGGCGTTGACGGATGCGACGGCATTTTCAAAGGAAACTTGCGCTTTGGAGCCAGCCACGGGCCAACTGCCAGTCAAGAGGTCGACTTGGCCGGAAGTGATGTGCACGCCCACTTGCGTGGCGCTGTTCGGGTTGACGATGTTTTCCTCGACGGTGACCAGCGTATCGGCTTTCACAGTGTAGGTGGTGCCATCGGCGAAGACGATGCGTGCCACGCCTTCGGGGCCAGTCTGGATCAGATCGCCTTTGTCCAGAGTGACCTGATAATCGGCGTTGACCCATTGAACGGAATTGGCTTTTTTAACCTGCACCTTGCCGTCGAGGTTCACGAAGCGCGCTTGTTTGCCCATCGGCTGATTAGCCACGCTCTCGGGCGCGGGCGAAACGGCATCGTTGATGGCCCGCATGACTTTCGAGGAAACCTCTGGGAACACCAAATACGCCAGCGAAAGAACAATCGCGGTGATCACAACGACGTACAGCACGACGGTGCGATACTTAACCGTGTGCCAGTACACTTCCACACGCGAGACGTTCGGCCGGTCGGCCGCGCTGATCTTTTCGCTTGTCATGTGCGTTTCGCGCCGAAAACTGAATCTAGCATAGGGGTATAGGCCTTTCAACACGACCACGAGACAGTTGCGAATCCGCTAACACCTTTCTCGAACGAGAATCCGGGGTTGTTTGGATGAGGTTTTGGGGTTTGCATGCAGCGATGGCGTGTGATGCGCGGAATCTCGCGAGGAGCAGAGACGAACATCCATTTTGGAAGTTGACCAACTTGTGCGATTTAGCGAGACTATTAATCTCAGCGGATTGAATTCGTCCCGCCACTGCCCGCCGCACCCTTTTGCGCGGCCCGCGAAAGCGGGAAGAAAATTCTGGGCACGGGGAAGAGAGAAATGAGCGAAGAGATCGGCGAGCTTTTGCCGCCGGAGCGACTGATGTTGACGCCGGGACCATCCTGCGTGGACCCGCGCGTATACCGAGCCATGGCAGCGCCGATCGTGGGGCACATGGACCCGTGGTTTACGTCGATGATGGACGACGTGCAGACGCTGCTGCGCAGGGTTTTTCAGACGCGCAACCACCTGACATTTCCGATATCGGCCTCCGGGTCGGGCGGCATCGAGGCTGCCGTGGCCAACGTGCTGGAATCGGGAGATGAATGCATCGTGTGCGTGAATGGAGCGTTTTCCGAGCGCATGGCGGTGATCGCCGAGCGTATTCCCGCGAAGGTAATCCGCGTGGAAGCGCCGTACGGGCGCACGGTGGACCCCCAAGACGTGATTCGCGCAGGCAAGGGCAAGAAGATCAAGTTTGTAGGCTTGACGCATGGCGAGACATCTTCAGGAATTATTCAGCGCCTGGAAGGTTATAGAAACGCGGCGGATGAATTGGGCGCGCTGCTGATCGTGGATACCGTGGCGACGCTTGCGGGCGTCCCGCTGGATGTGGATGGGCAAAAGATCGACATTTGCTTCAGTGGAGCGCAAAAGGCAATCAGCGCGCCTCCGGGCATGGCGCCGATCACCGTGAACGAGCGCGTGGAGAAATATATGGAGGCGCGCAAAGAGCCGGTGCGCAGCTGGTATTTCGATTTGCATCCGGCGATGACGTACTGGGGCAAGGAGCGGCTGTACCATCACACGCCGCCGATTTCCCTGATTTACGGAATGCGCGAGGCGTTGCGGCTGGTGATGGAAGAAGGCCTCGAAGCGCGCTGGGAACGGCATGCACAGTGCCAACAGGCGCTGGTGGCGGGACTTGAAGCGATGGGACTGGAGATCTTCGTCAAGAATCCAGCGGATCGGCTGATCACCGTGACGGCGGTCAACATTCCAGAGGGGATCGCGGATAAGAACGTGCGCAAACAGCTGCTCAACGAATTCAATATCGAGATTGCCGGCGGGCTTGGGCCATTGGGCGGCAAGATTTGGCGCATCGGCCTTATGGGCTACTCGTGCCAGAAGTGGAACGTGATGCGGTTTCTTGCGTCGCTGGAAAAGACGCTGCTCGATCAGGGCTTGCGCGTTCCCGCGGGAGCCGGCGTGGGCGCTGCGATTCAGTCGCTTCGCGAAACGATGCAGCCAGCGACGGCGGGCGCGCGGAAGTAGACCAAGCGCCTGGCGCGTAGTTGGCGCCGGACCCCGGGGGCTGAAGCCCCTGAGAAGAACAGGCAAATGTCGGAGCTAATGCTCCGACTCCCTAAAAACCTGGCAGGCAACTTTCGATCAGGTTCGATCAGGAAGGTAGGAGGCTCCGTGGCCAAGGCATTTAATTACCCCACGATTCCGAATGCCGGGGCGATGAGCGAATTCGTCGGCGCATTCGACATTCCGTCGAAAGTGACGGATTTCGTGTATCACTGCCGCTTCTCGCACTGCTGGAACGCGATCGCGACCCGCCACAGCGACACGATGGACTGCAAGTTCTTTGTGGATGGTAAGGGCGTGATTCTGGGCCTCGCGCATCCTGGTTTTGTGACGTTTCGCGACAAAACGGGCCGCAATCCGACGGATCGCGAGGCAAGTTACATCGCTGCGGAATATCTTCGCGAGCGGCTGCAACAGGAAGACGAGCATTCACTCTACGACGTTTCCGCGAAGGATGTGCTGCGTATCATCGAGCGGCTGGGGCTTCGCTAACCGTAAATCCTTATTCGCACTCAGAATCTCCGCGCGACCGTGTCTTCGTTTACATCGTGGATCGGGCGGGACCGCAGCTAGCGCCGTCACTCAACTGCGATCGATTACTCGCCGAAAATTTTCACCACCACTCGCCTGGGACGGACGCCGTTCAATTCGAGAAAGAAGACGGCTTCGCCTGCGCCGATCTCAAGGCGGCCTTCGGAAAATGGAATCGTAACCTGCTGGCCGAGCAGCATGGCCTGAAAGCGGGCGGATGAGTTTGATTCCGCGCTGTAAATTCCGCTCACTGGCTCGGAGCCGATCCGTTCGAAGCGCCGGTCCAGATCTTGTAAAACATCTTGTAAAACTTCGGCATCATCCTGCATGAGGACGACCGCGGAGTCGGAGTCCGGCGAGGAAATCACGCACACGCCCTGGCGAAAGCCGCACTTTTCAATCGCCGCTTTCACGCGCGAGTGGATGTTAAGCGTTTCGCGCTGTTTCGACGCTTGCAGCGGAAATGATTCGCCGTAGATTTTCATGGGTTTTTCGGACGCGACTCCAGCCGCTTACGCGGCGCGGCCCCTTTTTGGCCAATTCCTGCACCTTGGCGGTGATTTCGCCGATGCGCACCGGACGGTAAAAGACTGCTGCCGCGGGAGGCAGCGGCACGATCTCGACTCGCGAGGCGATTAGAACGGCCGGGACGCGGGCGATCAAGTCGGAAATTCGCGAGTCGTCCGCGAGGCCGGCGCCAGCCTCCACAACGATCGCGGCCGGCAATTGTCCACTCGCGATAACCTGGCCCACTTCGTCGGGAGATTCCATACCCATCGCAAGAATGCCGGCTTCCAAGAGTTCCGCGCGGACGGAGGTGCGAAGAACCCAATCGCGGGCGATCACGAATACGACTGGCATCCTGGTGCGAAAGTATAGCATCGACGCGAGCGGCGGCCGGGAGGGTGGAGGTCCGACGGAAACCGATCGGTTGATTCGGGGAGCAAGGCCGAGAGCGGTCTGATACAATTTTCTGATAGCTGCATTTTCGAGAGGCAGACTGCGTCCGGGCGCGCAGCCGATCATGGAGCATAGCAAGATCATCAGAAACATATTGCTGGGCGTGGCCGCGCTCGTCGCTGCGATCATCGTGGCGGCGGTGATTCTAGGCGGGCGGGGACCGTTGGTTCCCGTGGTGAAAGTGACGCGACAGAACTTAAGTGCCAGCATTACCAGCAACGGCAAAGTAGAGCCGATCTCGCCCGTGGTTGCGCGATCCAGCTTTCCGACATTTGTGGAGAAGGTGCTGGCAAAGGAAGGGCAGACGGTACATCGCGGTGAGTTGATTTTGACTCTGGAAGCTTCCGATATGCGAGCGCAGCTGGCGCAGGCGCGTGCGAACTTACTAACGGCTCAGACGGACTTGCAGAACGCCAAAGAAGGCGGCCCGCCGGAACAGGTGGCGCAACTGAAAGCGGATTTGCGGTCGGCGCGGATGCAGGTGAAGAACCTACGGAATTCGGTGAGGCAACTGAAGGCCCTGGTGACCAGTCATGCGGCCACGCAGCAGGAACTGGTCCAGGCGGAGGAGAACCTGACGAAGGTACAAGGAACGCTGCAGACGCTGGAGGCCAAAGCAACGGATTTGAAGCAGCGCGAGTCGCAATCCGTGGAAGGCGCGCAATTTCGCGTGAGCCAAGCACAGAACCTGGTGCAAGCGCTTAAGGTGAAAGTGGCGTCAGCGACCGTGATATCACCCATCGACGGCACGCTTTACTCGCTTCCGGTGAAGCTGGGAGATTTTGTGCAGACAGGACAAGTGCTGGCGGAAATTGCCGATTTAAGAAGGGTGCGAGTGCGCGCGTTCGTGGACGAGCCGGATTTGGGGTCGCTGGCAGTCGGACAGGACGTAGAAGTCACCTGGGACGGCAAACCCGGGAAAGTGTGGACGGGTAAGACGGAGCAACTGCCGGAGCAGGTGGTGGCGCGAGGGATGCGCAGCGTGGGCGACGTCTTGTGTTCGATCGACAACAGCGATCAGGACCTTTTGCCGAATATCAATGTGGACGTGCAAATATTGGTTCGTGCGCAGCGGGACGCGCTGGCGGTTCCGCGCGCGGCGGTGAACGAGCAGGGAAATCAGCACTACGTGTTTCTGGTGCAGGGCGACCGAGTGGAGAGACGGAACATCAAAGTGGGTATCGCCAGCACGTCGATGTATCAAGTCTTTTCCGGTCTGTCGGCGGGCGACGTGGTAGCCGAACCGGTGGAGCAAACACTCCGCAACGGAACGAAAATTCGACCCTTGGAGGCGCAGTGAAATTGAAGTTAAGCCGGTGCGCGCGGTGGTTGGCGGTGATGGCGCTGGGAATGCTGTGCGTTGCGCCACCGTCGATGGCGCGCCGGCGGGCAGCCAACGGAAACGCCGCGGATGTCTCAAGTCTCGTCGATGCAGCGCGGCAACAGTTCGATCAGGGTCAATACGGCCAGGCGATGACCACGCTGCAATCGGCGCAATCCGAGAACCCAACCAGCGCAGACACCTACTTTTGGATGGGGCGGGCGTTTTTCGAGATTCACGATTACACCAGCGCCATCGCGCAGTTTGAAAAAGCGATCGGCCTGAATGGGAACGTTTCTGCGTACCATCAATGGCTTGGCCGGGCGTACGGGAGCAAGGCGGGCAAGGAAAATAGCTTTTTCGTCGCGCGGAATGCAAAAGGGCAGTTCGAAACGGCGGTGAAACTCGATCCATCGAATGTGGCCGCACGACGCGACTTGGCGGACTACTGCATGCAGGCTCCGTGGATCGTGGGTGGAAGCAAAGACGAAGCGCTGGCGCAAGCGAAGGCCATTGCGGATATCGATCCGGTGCAAGGACACCTGGTGCTCGCGGAGTACGACGTGAGCGTTCTGAAGAACCGGGCGAAAGCAGAAGTGGAATATCGCGTGGTGCTCGCGGAAAAACCAAACGGCGTAGAACCGTATTTGGAATCGGCCGCTTTCTTTGGACGGCAGAAAGAATTGCCGGAGATGAAATCCGCGATCGACGCGATGGCGCAACTGCATCCAAACGATCCGCGAGTGACTTACTACCGCGGAGTTTTCAGCGTGCTCTCCGACAACAACCTGGACGGCGCGGAGGAAGAGTTGAAATCGTATCTTGCGAGCACGCCGGAACGCAGCGATTGGCCCTCGCACTCGTGGGCGCGAGACTGGCTCGGAAGGCTTTACGAACTGCAAGGAAAGTCAGTGCAGGCGGCGGAACAGTACCGCGCAGCATTGCAACTCGATCCGCAAAACCAGGACGCACGTGGACGCTTGCAAGGCCTCGAAAAAGTGGTTCGCTAACAAAGCCGAAGCGGATTGAGGGCCGGATCCTCCGGCTCCCCTAGCTACATGAAACACGTCCAAAATTCAGCCGAGTTCTGGGGCGAGACCTGGGGTCTTACCGTTCAGGCGCTAAGGGTGCATAAGTTGCGCGCCGCACTGGCGATGCTCGGAGTGGTGATAGGCAGCAGCTGCATCGTGCTGGTGGTCACAGTCGCGTTGAGCGGGCGGAAATACGTTCTTCAGCAGATCGAGGGGATGGGGGCAAACCTAGTGTACGCGTATGCGGTGGCGCCCAACGGCCCTGACTCCTTGCCGCGAGGAGACCTGATCACTCCCGGAGACTTGAAGGCGATTCGCGAGGGAATCCCGAACGAACTGGTGGACGCCGCCGGAGCGAATGCCGTTTCGACGACAGTGTCTGCGAACAGCCGGCAGCGCGCGGTGAATTTGGTGGGCGTCACGCAAGGATTTCGGCAGATTCGGCACCTCCAGATATTGGCGGGAAGTTACTTCGTCGAGGACGACTTCACGTCCACGAATAAAATTTGCCTGCTGACGAAAGCGCTGGCGGCGCGCTTATTTCCGCATCAGAATCCGATCGGGCAGCACGTACGCGTAGGCGAGATCGATTTGACGGCGATCGGCGTGTTTCAGGAGCGTGAGGCCACACTGGGCGCTTCGGAAATCGTTCCAGAATCGGTTCTCGTGCCGTTTTCTTTGCTTCGCTACTATACCGGCACGGACTACTACCAAGACCTTTACGTGCAGGCGAGCGGGGCCGATGCGGTGCCTCAGGTGACCCAGGAGGTGCGCTCCATCCTGCAAATGCGCCACCGTGTGGGCGCTTTATATTCGGTGCAAAATTTGATCGGAGTGCTGCAGACGGCGCGAGATATTGCGCGGGCGCTGACGTGGGTTTTGGTGGCCATTGCGCTGATCGCGCTAACCATCAGCGGCATCGGGATCATGAACATCATGCTGGTGACGGTCACTGAACGCACTCGGGAGATCGGAATTTTGAAGGCAATCGGAGCCACACGCGAAGCCATTTTGTACCAGTTCCTGCTGGAAGCATTCACGATCAGCGGGGTTGGGGCCATTGGAGGGATTGCGATCGCCGTTTCGATTCGGGCGCTGGTGAACTTCCTGATGAGCGTGTTTCCGGATATCGGAAACATCACGTTGCCGATTTCATGGGTATCAGTGGTACTGGCCTTCGTAGTATCCTGTGCTACAGGCTTGATTTTTGGCTACCTGCCCGCGAATCGCGCGGCGGGATTGCAGCCGATTGAGTCACTTCGGCATGAATAAAACCGCCAGCCGCGGAAACCAAATTCGACAGTACTTTGCAGCCCTGATAGTTTTGGGGGCCCTGGTCTGGGTGACGCCCGCGGTGGCCCAGAATGCCGGACAAAATACAGCGCAAAAACCGGGCGCGCTGACGCTGCAAGAAGCCATTCGACTGGCGTTGCAAAACAGCCCTGATATGAGGCTCGCGCGCGCGCAGTATGATGTGGCGCTGGGGCAGGCTGGCGTGGACCGGGCATCTTTCCACCCGAACGTTTATACGGGAACAGGACTGGCGTACACCCACGGATTTCCTTCGCTACCCGGCGGACAGGCACCCTCGGTCTTCGAACTGGACTACGAGCAGACAATTTTCGATCCGCTGCTTCGCGGGCAGCAACACGCCGCGGAGGACCGCGCCAAGAATCAAAAGATCGAAATGGATCGCATGCATGACGACATCGTCGTGCGGACGGCCACCGCGTATCTGAATCTGGCGGCCGTGCAGCATTCGTTGCAGTTGATGCAAACTGAAAAAAGCAGCTCCCAGACGATTTTGCAAATCGTCCAGGAGCGGGAACGTGCGAATCTGGCGCTTCCCATCGACGTGACTGGGGCGCAGCTGACACTTGCGCGCATCGACGAGAACACCGTAAAGTTGCAGGATCAGGAGCAGGCGCTGGAACAGCAGCTCCGCCAGCTTACCGGAACCCCGGAAAGCCAAGAGATTCGCGCGAATCCGGAGATGCCGGCATTTGCAGCCGGCGTGGGTGGAACGGGCGAAAGTGCGGAGGAAACATCCGTAGCTCCCCCCGGCCTCCAATCCGAAGGGAATCTGATCGATTTAGCCATGCAGAACGACCGAAGCGTGAAAGAAGCCGAAAACGAGCGCGAGGCAAGCGAGCAGGAGCTTCACGGAGCGCGCTGGAGCTATTTCCCGACGATTGCGGTCGTAGGCCAGTACAGCATCCTGAGTAAGTTCAACAATTACGATGAATTCTACAAAAACTTCGAACGCAATAACGTCAATATCGGCGTGCAAGTGACGGTCCCGCTGTTTGCGGCGAAAACTTCGGCAACCGTAGCGCTGGCGAAGAGCGAGTTAAATGAGGCCGAACTCGATCTGGGGCAGCGACAGCGGCAGGTGAGCCGGCAGATTCAGCAGAAGATGAGCAACGTGCGCGAACTCGATGCCAGCAGGGAAGTGGCTCGCCTGGAACTGCAGTTGGCGCAGCAAAGCCTTCAGCTTGAGCAAGATAAATTCAATAACGGACGCGTCACGCTGCAGGCGATGGAGCAAGCGCGCTTGGACGAAAGCGAGAAATGGGTGGCCTTCCTGGATGCCGATTTCGCCCGCGAGCAGGCGCAGATCGTACTGTTGGAAGCTACCGGGCAACTAGCAAAGGTTTTTCAATAAGAAGCATCTGAAAAGCCTCTATCCGTCAAGCCAGCGAACTGAAGTAAAATGAACTTTGGAAAAGCGTTAGCCGAAATCCTGAGGGGGGTACATGCCGTCTGTTATGAAAACGCTCTTTCTGAATCCGCCGAGCTTCGACAAGTTCGACGGTGGCGCGGGTTCCCGCTGGCCTGCTACGCGAGAGATTGAGTCGTATTGGTACCCGGTATGGCTCTCCTACCCAGCCGGGATGCTGCCTGGCAGCCGCCTGTTGGATGCTCCGCCGCGGCACATGTCCAAGGCCGAAGTAATCCAAATCGCAAAAGATTACGAATTTCTGGTGCTGTTCACTTCCACCGTGGGGTTCTACAGCGACCTTAAGATCGTCCGTTCAATTAAGGAGCTGAATCCGGACATCAAGGTGGCGTTTGTTGGACCGCAGGTGCAGATCAAGCCGGCGGAAAGCCTGATGGCCAGCTCCGACATCGATTTTGTGGTACGCGGCGAGTTCGATCATGCGGTGGTGGAATACGCCCAGGGCATGCCGCTTTCGCAGATTCAGAACGTGAGCCACGTGCAGGACGGCAAGGTGGTCCACAACCCGTCGCGCCCGCAATTACAAACGGCGGAGCTCGACGCGTTGCCATTCGCCACGGAAGTGTACGAGCACAATTTGCGGGTCGAGGATTACAACGTTCCATTTTTGTTGCATCCGTTCGTGTCGTTCTACACGACCCGCGGTTGCCCGGCGCTTTGCACGTTCTGTCTGTGGCCGCAGACGCTTTCGGGACATTCGTGGCGCACGCGATCGGTGGAGAACGTGGCGCGTGAGTTCCGCCAAGCCCACAAGATGTACCCGCAAGCCAAGGAATTTTTCTTCGACGACGATACCTTTAATATCCGCAAGGATCGCGTGCTGGCCCTCTGTAAGGAATTCGAGCCGGTGGGCTTTCGGTGGTCGTGCACGTCGCGCGTGCACGGCGATCACGAAACGCTTTCGGCCATGGCTGATGCGGGCTGCCGGTTGCTGATCGTGGGATTCGAATCGGGCGACGCGCAAATCCTGAAGAACATCAAGAAGGGCCAGACGCTCGAAATGGGCCGGAACTTCGTGAAGAATTGCAAGAAAGTAGGCATTCACGTGCACGGCGATTTCATCATCGGGCTGCCGGGCGAAACGACGGAGACCATCGAGAAGACGATCAACTTTGCCAAGGAGCTCGACTGCGAGACGATTCAAGTTTCGCTGGCGCACGCGTATCCCGGCACCGAACTCTACGACCGCGGCACGCGAGAAGGGTTCCTGGCTGGCGAAGCGATCACGGATGCGGGCGGCCACCAATTGCCGCACCTGGAATATCCGGGCCTCTCGAAGGAGTACATGGTCGAAGCCGTGAACCGCTTTTACGACAGCTATTATTTCCGGCCGAAAGTGGCTTGGAGGATTGTCCGCGAGGCGCTTTGGGACGGCCATGAACGAAAGCGGCTATACCACGAAGCGGTGGATTTCCTGAAACTGCGCGCGGACCGCAAGAAAGTGGCTCGCAAAACGGGCGTGGACAAAAATGCCCTGGTTGCCGTGCCGGCTCTGAATGCCAGAACCGAAGTGAGCGGATCGCAAGAGGCATGAATTTTGGCTGGAGCCTGCGGTTTAAAACGTACGTCCTGATTTGCGCCATGCTGGTATTTGGCCCTCTCGGAGACGTTTTGCTCGGGAAGGCCATGAAAAAAATTCCACCGATGAACGGTTGGAAGCCGGCGGGCGTGCTGCGATTTTTTGTTCGCGCATTCACTTCACCGACGGCCTGGCTGGGCATCGCTTCTCTCATGCTGTTCTTCCTGGCTTATCTTCTGGTGCTTTCGTGGGCTGATTACACCTACGTACAGCCCGCGTCCGCACTGTCGTATGGGCTTGTGGCCCTGCTGGCAGTCATCGCGCTGAATGAAAGAATTACGCCGACGCGCTGGGGCGGAGTTTTGTTGATATGCCTCGGCGTTTTCGCCGTGGGCCAGACGGTACCTCGCACTACCGAGCCGCGTTAATACCAAGTTTGGTCTGCATCCAAGGAGAAACCTTGTCCGAGCAGCCCGCGAACGCACCGAAGCAGCCCCCGATGAGGCCGGGGCTGAAACTGAAAACCTATATTTTCATCCTTTTGATGGTGTTGCTGAACCCCATTAGCAATATCCTGCTGAAAAAGGGAATGGACCACGTGGGGCCGATGGTTAGCTGGGCGCCGTCGCGATTGGCGATGTTTTTCTTTCGCGCTTTCTCGACCGCGACAATTTGGTTCGCTGTTGTCTGTTTGCTTAGTTTTTTCGTGTCGTATGTTTTGGTACTGACCTGGGCGGATTATACTTTCGTGCAGCCGTCCGCGGCGCTATCGAACGGATTGACGGCCGTGCTGGCAGTTTTGATTTTGCACGAGTATATCAGTCCCATTCGGTGGCTGGGCATTGCGTGTATTTGCGGAGGTGTGTTCGTGGTGGGACGAACGCACCCGCAAACGGGGATACAGATTTGATCCTAACGGGAATTATTTTTTACCTTTTCATCCTGCTGTCGGGGACGGGCGGCGAAATGTGCGTTTCGCGTGCGATGAAGACGATCGGCGAAGTGACCGATTTTCGGCCGCACTCGATCGCTCGCGTGATGGTCCGCGCCATGAAGGTGCCATGGATGTGGATAGGCGTCGCTCTGATGGCGCTGGGGTTCTTTTCGCTCATGGGCCTGCTGTCGATCGCCAACGTGAGCTTCGTGTATCCGGCGTCGGCGCTTAGCTATGTGGTAGGCGCGCTGGGCGGGAAGTTTTTCCTCGGCGAACAGGTCACCAAACAGCGTTGGGCGGGTGTGTTGCTCGTCACGCTGGGTGTGCTGCTGGTTGTAGTCGGCAGAGGGTGACGCGTTGGCAATCGGGGCGGGTATTCGTGATGCGCTATTGGTGCTGGCGCTCGCGCCATTGTTTTACTACCTGCTGGCGATTTTCGCGGGCTTCCAATTTTTCCACGACGCTCGACGCGAACCTGAAAAACACGCCGATTTCACCCCGCCTATCAGCATCCTGAAACCGATTCGCGGACTCGACCGCGACACCTACGAAAATTACGCCAGCTTCTGCCTTCAGGATTACCCGGAATTCGAAATACTTTTCGCGGTATCGGATCCGACCGATCCGGCGATTCCGGAAATCGAGCGGATCATTCGCGATTTTCCGTCGCGGTCCATACGGCTGCTGATCGGCTCCGAGCCGATTGGTGCAAGCGACAAAGTGAACAAGCTTTGCCGCATGGCTCGCGAAGCACGCCACGAAATCCTTTTGGTAAGCGATAGCGACGTGCGCGTGGACCAGGGTTTTTTGCGAGCGGTCGCGGCGCCATTTTCCGATGCGACGGTTGGCGGCGTGACCTGCCTTTACCAGGGGCTTCCTGGCATTTCGGTTCCGGCGATTCTGGAGGCGCTGGGCAATACGGCGGACTTCGCGCCGGGAGTGCTGGTGGCGCGACTGTTCGGCGAGTTGGATTTCGTGCTCGGCGCGGTGATGGCCACTACCAAGACTCAGCTCGCAGCCATCGGCGGATTCGAATCGCTGGCCGACTTCTTTTGTGATGACTACGAGCTTGGAAATCGCATCGCTGCAAGCGGACGGCGCGTGGTCCTCAGCGAATTTCCAGTTTCCATCGTTTATCCGCGCGAAGATTTAGGCGCAGCGTTTCGGCACCAGCTTCGTTGGAACCTTAGCATCCGTTATTCACGGCCGTGGGGACACTTCGGGATGATTTTTTCGCAGGGGCTGCCTTGGGCTATTCTCGGAGCGGTGCTGGCGCCATCGGCGCCGATGGCCGGCGGGTATCTGGCGGCGTATCTGATTTTGCGCTGCGCGCTGGCGTTTGTAGTCGGCGCGCGAGGAATGCAGGACGAAACGGTTCGCTCCTATTGGAGGCTTCTGCCATTGCGCGATCTGTTTGCCTTTGCAGTTTGGATCGCGAGCTTTTTTCCGCAGCGCATTCACTGGCGCGATCGCGAATTTTACGTACGCGCCAAGCGGCTGGTTCCTGTGAAACCGCCTTCCTAGGCCGAATCGATTCTCCACCGCCGGTGGCGATTTACCGGCCGCTTGCGGTCTCCAGTTCGACTTCGGCTTGCAAGTTTTGCAGATCGCGCGAGATGGTAGCCACCGCGAGCCGCCGTCCGTCGCGGAGGAAGCTGACTGCCGCGTCACGCGCGTTGAGCGAGCCGTCAACGCGAACGGAATTCCAGCGTTCGGAGTGACCGACGTACCGGATAATCACGTCGTAATGCTGGCTCCAGAAAAACGGCACAGCGTCGAATCGCTCTCGCGCACCCAACATATTCCTTGCCGCCGTCTGGCCCTGCCGCTCGGCAACTACCCAGTGCTCGACGCGAATCTTTTCGCCCGTATGCGGATCTGGCCAGCGAGCCACATCACCCGCCGCGTACACGCCCTTCGCGCTCGTTTCAAGGAACTCGTTCACTGCAATTCCTCGATCCACGGCAAGCCCTGAGCGTTCCGCAATCGCGATGGATGGCCGGACGCCCGCGCCGATCACGATGAAATCCGCATTGATCTCTCCGCCGCCGCTTAGCTTTACGGATTCGCTTGCGATTGAGCTTACGGTCTCGCCCAGATGAAAAACGACGCCGTGCTCTTCGTGGATCGCCTGCACGAGCTGGCCTATTTCAGCGCCCATGATGCGTTCGAGGGGGCGCTTCTCGGGCGCGACCACGTCGACGGCGACGCCGCGCGCGCGAAGCGACGCCGCGACTTCGAGTCCGATGAAGCTTGCGCCGACCACGACCGCGCGCTTTCCTGATTGCGCTCGCTCCACGATGGCGCGGCTATCAGCGAACGAGCGAAGGTAGAATACGCGCGAGTCGGCCCCCGGAATCGGTAATCGGACTGGCTCAGCTCCGGTGGCAATCAGCAAGGCGCCGAATGCAAGGCGAGAACCATTTTCCAGTAAAACGGTCTGCGCCGCGGCATCGATCGATTTCGCGCGCGAGCCGAGAGCCAGTTCCACGCGGCGTTCGGCATATAGATCCGGAGGCCACAGCGGAATCCATTCTTCTTGCGCCTGGCCAGCCAGGTAGTCTTTCGAAAGGTTCGGGCGATCCACCGGGGGATCGGAATCGGCGCTGACGATCGTGATCGGTCCATCGTAGGACTCGCGCCTCAACATGTCGGCGGCGGCCAAGCCGGCGGCCCCGCCGCCGATAATGACGACCGATGACGGATGAGAGGCCGACGCGTGCGCACGGGAGGGCATTTGCGGCTGCGCTTTCTCGCGAACGAATACTGCGTCGCCGCGCTGCTCGACGCGCCAGCAAGTAAGTGGATTGAGCGCGGGCGCACGCAATGCTTCGCCGCTCTTCAAATCAAAACAAGCGTGATGCAGCGGGCATCGAATCGTGTTGCCGACGACGAGCCCGTCGCCAAGGAGACCGCCGTAATGGGTGCAGTGCGCATCCACGGCGAAGAATCGGTCGCCGCTGCGCACCAGAACCACTTCGTTTTCGCCTACCCGGCCGGCCAGCGTGCTGCCGTTCGCGAGTGAGTTGGCTGGAATTCCTGCCGTGAGATCAATGCTCATATTCGCTCCCTTGCGCCGCGATTTCGTCGAGACTCGTTTCCCAGATGGAATTTAAGCCACTCACATAAAAGTTCGCGATATTTAATCGACACTGTCCGCAGCTTCTCGCTGGCCACGATCCGGGCTGTGCGGCATGGTAACCGTGCGCATCCCAACGATTCTCATTTCAAAAACCTCCCCTAAATTATATCGTTTCCGAAGGTCGGAAGAACTGGAGAGAACACATGAGCGATCGATTTGCTGGCCAATCGATTTTGGTAGCTGGAGGTACGGGCGGACTGGGACGCGCTGTAAGCGCTGAATTCCTTGGGGAAGGAGCGAACGTAGCCGTCACGTACAAACATGATTCCGAATATAAAACATTGCGCGCCGAGGTAGGAGCAAATGCGTCGAGGCTTTACGGCCACGAAGTCGATGTGATGGAAGATAGCGCGGTGCGCCAACTTGTGACGGAAATTGTCGCCAAGCAAGGACGGCTGGATGCAGTAGTCAATTGTGTCGGCGGCTACGCGGCGGGTTCGAAGCTGTGGGGGATGAAGCCGGACGCTATGGGCCAGATGTTATCGCTCAACTTGCTGGCGGGTTACGTCCTCATGAAGGCCGTGGTTCCGGCGATGCTCAAGCAGCAGCGCGGCGCGATTGTGAATGTGGCGGCGAAAGCGGCGGTCGACCACGCTGGCTCGGCCGCCGCTTATGCGGCGTCTAAATCGGCTGCGGTTGCGATGATCGATTCGCTCGCCGCCGACCTAAAGGGCACGAACATCCGGGCGAACTCGATCCTTCCGAGCATCATCGATACGGAAGCGAACCGCCGCGCGATGCCCGAAGCCGATTTCTCGAAATGGCCGAAGCCTCGGGAGATCGCCCGCGTGATTCTTTTTTTGTGCAGCGAAGACGCGAAAGTGATTCATGGCGCGTCGATTCCGGTCTGACAACGGAGACGTACGCAGCCGGCGTGTCTTCGATTCCCGCATCCACATGCTCGCGGCGTCCGACGAGCGGAGAGACGTGAGGCCATGAGGAACCTGGGAATCAAGGAAGCTGCGCTTCCACGCTCGTAATGAATTTAACGGCGTTTGATGAACGTCCCGCTGTTAAGTTCGGCGACCGCTTGGCGCAATTGATCCTGCGTGTTCATCACGATTGGCCCATACCACGCGACCGGCTCTTCGATCGGTTTTCCCGATACCAACAGGAAGCGAATGCCCGCGTCGCCCGCTTGCACGCTGATTTCGTCGCCGCGATCGAATAATACCAGCGAATGATTCTTCGCGTCGTACACCGGCGGAGCGTTTGGGTCTACCACTTTGTCGGTCAGCACCGCGCGCGGATCGGAGGCGTCGCGAAACGTGCCTGATCCCGCGAACACGTAGGCGAAAGCGTTGCGAGTGGTCTCGATCTTCAGGTTCTTTCGCTTGCCGGCGGGCACGAAGATGTCGAGATAGCTCGGATCAGCGGCCACTCCTTCGACCGGCCCCTTTTTGCCCCAGAACTCGCCGCAGATCACGCGCACGCTCGTGCCGTCGTCGTCCGTTACTTCGGAAATTGCGGCCGACGGAATGTCCTGATAGCGCGGGTCGGTCATTTTGAGTGACGACGGCAGGTTGGCCCACAGTTGGAAGCCGTGCATGCGGCCGTTTGCGTCGCCCTTGGGCATCTCCTGATGCAGAATACCGCTGCCGGCGGTCATCCACTGAACGTCCCCCGCGGTCATTTTTCCTTTGTTGCCCAGGCTGTCACCGTGCTCGACGGACCCGGCCAGAACGTACGTGATCGTTTCGATTCCCCGATGCGGATGCCACGGGAATCCGGCCAGATAATCGTTTGGATTCTCGTTGCGGAAATCGTCGAGCAGCAGAAACGGATCGAAATCGTTGGTTTGCCCGAATCCGAAGGCGCGCTGGAGCTTGACTCCGGCGCCCTCGATAGTGGGTTTCGTCTCAATAATCTTCCTAATTGGACGGAGCGACATAACATTCTCCTCTGCCGTGCTATTTGTAAACGGTTTACCTGCTGGCTTTAAGTGATTGGATGATGGAAGCCGAAAAAAGACTCATTTGACGCGGGTCCGAGCGTGGGCCCTAGCTGTTGACGAATCGAACGATCAAGGGAATGGCTGCCGGGCTAGGAATCGAACCTAGAGTCTTCTGGTTCAGAGCCAGACGTGTTGCCAATTACACCACCCGGCAGCAGCCCAGAGATTTTATCAGGTTGGGCGGCAGCGGGGAATACGCGCGTGCTATCCGCTTTCGCCGGTTATGTAAACGCGGCGATTCCCGTGATGTGCTCGCCGATGATTAACCGCTGAATATCGTGAGTGCCCTCGTAGGTGTACACCGATTCGAGGTTGTTCATGTGGCGCATCACTCCGTAATCGTCAACGATTCCATTGGCGCCCAGAAGCTCGCGCGCCCGCCGCGCCACTTCGATGGCCATCCACACGTTGTTCATTTTCAGCATGGAAATTTGTACCGGCAGCGCGCGATTCTGATCTTTTAGCCGGCCCACCTGCAGCGCCAGCACCTGCGCTTTGGAGATTTCGGTGATCATCCACGCAAGCTTGTCCTGGACCAGTTGATGTGACGCGATCGGCTTATTCGCGAACTGTTTGCGCGTTTTCGTATATTGCAGCGCCGTATCGTAGCAGGCCATGGCTGCGCCGATGCCGCCCCAGCCGATGCCGTATCGCGCTTGCGTCAAGCACGAAAGCGGTCCGCGCAAGCCTTCTATGCCCGCTAGTACACTTTCCGCGGGAATCTCACAGTCATTGAACGAAAGCCCCGAAGTGACCGACGCGCGCATCGAAAGCTTCCCGTGTACGTCGCGCGCGGTGAAACCCTTCGTGCCTTTCTCGACTAAAAAGCCGCGTACGCGCTCGTCCTCGCATTTCGCCCATACGACGGCCACATCCGCGATCGACCCGCTGGTGATCCACATTTTCTCGCCATTCAGCACGTAGCGATCGCCGCGTTTTACCGCGCGCGTCAGCATGCCTCCGGGATTCGAGCCGAACTGCGGCTCGGTGAGTCCGAAGCAGCCGATAGCCTTGCCGCTTTGCAGCAGCGGAAGCCATTTGTCCTTTTGCGTATCCGAGCCGTAGGCGTAAATCGGAAACATCACCAGCGCGCTTTGTACCGAAACGAAGCTGCGCAATCCCGAATCGCCGCGCTCCAGCTCTTGCATCACCAAGCCATAGGCCACGTTGGACATTCCTGCGCAGCCGTAGCCTTTCAGATTGGCCCCGAAAAATCCCAGATCGCCGAGCTGCGGCACCAACTCCATCGGGAAAGTGGCTTCCTCGTAATGTTTGCCGATAACCGGCAGAACCTGCTCGTCCACGAATTGCCGCGCCGTGCGCCGCGCCAGAAGCTCTTCGTCGCTGAACGAGGAATCCAGATCGAGAAAATCGACGCCTGAAAATGACGCCATCAGGTCCCTCCTTGGGTCCGACTCTGCGGGCCGCAGCCGATTTTCATAGCGTGTGCAGATAAGCCATCAAATCCGAAAGCTGCTGATCCGTCAGCGAGCCGCCTTGCGCCGGCATCATCCCGCGCCCGCCGAGAATCGTTTGTTCCACAAATCTGTCGTTGGCTGGCAGCCCGCTGGGTAGATATTTTTTGCGAAATAGGCCCTTCAGCCCAGGGCCCTTCGAGCCGGACGAAGAATACGCATAGTGGCATGCCGCGCAGTGGCTGTTAAATACAGCGCGTCCCGCCGACTGCTGCGCGTTCAGCCCCAGTTGCGCATCGGTCTCCTTGGAGAGATCTTTGCCACCGCCGCGGACGAACAGCGTGATCGCCATTGCAACCAGCAGAAGGAAAGTGAGCCATTTGAGCGTTTGGGCGTATGCGGGAGCCCACGATTTTGCGCCGCGAGGGGATTCTGGCATTTGCCGCTGATCCATTATTCCGCGCTCTTTTCCACATGCCGATCTTTAGCTAATTTCAATTCGCATACCGCGCGCCGGCCATCGATCGCTTCCAAAGCCGTGCTGAGGCGATCGCGGCTCCCTCCGCTAGCGAACGCAGCTTCTTGTAGGTAATTTCCGGCTCTAGTTTGCCCATTCCCGCGAATGTTCCGAAGCCGCAGTCCGTGCTAGCGATCACCCGCTCGCGGCCCACGACGTCCGCGTACTGCGTGATGCGTTGGGCGACGAGCTCTGGGTGCTCCACGGTCGCGCTACAGGGCTCGATTAAGCCGGGCGCCAGAATCTTATCCTCGGGAATGTGCGCTTCGCGCCAAACTGTCCATTCGTGCTGATGGCGTGGGTTGGCCGCTTCAAACAAAATCGCGCGCGGCCTGGCTCGCAGGACGATGGAGACAATTTTGTCCAGCGGAATATCGTGATCGTGCGGCCCTTCGTAATTTCCCCAGCAGACGTGCATGCGCACCGAATCGGCGGGAATCAACGCCAGCGCGTGGTTCAGCGCGTCCACGTGCAGCTCCGCGCGCTTCAGAAATTCCGGTTCGCTCAAATCCTGAAACCCGGTGTGCCGGGCCATGGCTAGGTCGGGGCAATCCACCTGCAAAATAAACCCCGCCGCAACGATCGCTTCGTACTCTTCCTTCATCGCCTTCGCCACGGCTTCCACGTACGCTCGATGCGACGGATAAAATTGATTGGGTTGAAACGCCGTCACCAGTCCGGGCGAAGCGGCGTTCATAAATGCTTCCGTGACGCGCGTCTTGGCGATCGCCCCGCGCAAATTGGAAAGATCTTTCCGCAGTTGTTGCCGGTTCTGCACTTCGACTGGGCCGATGCACGAGGACCGGCGGAATGCTTGCTTTCCCGCAGCGCGCGCGATGCGTGCGCTGAAATCCGGATAGGGCGCCAGATCGAGGGCCGGTTTGCGCGGCTGGTCGCCACCAAAGCCGGAGAGTCGCTCGTGAATGTACGTGGCGTAGCTCACTTTGCTGGCTTCGCCGTCGCTCACCACGTCGATGCCAATGGCCGCCTGACGCGCCACGTTGTCCGCCACCGCCTCGCGCACCACGCGGTCGAATTCCGCCGCATCGAAATCTTCCTCATGATCCTTACGCAGAAGCAGATCTGAAAGAGCCGCCGAACGCGGCAAGCTGCCAACGTGAGTGGTAAGGATGCGATCTGTGCTGAGTCTCATGGTAATTTCGCAATCATCGTGGACAATGAGGCTAGCACATTGTTTGGACGAAATTAACTAGGCGAAGGTCGCGTCTAGTAAACTCGTTGAAAGGCGCGTCTATGGAAGCACGCCGCATTCCGCGGCGAATAACGCGCTGGACCTGGGAGATGAAATGGCGCTTTTGAGCACTGTTGGAACGGTCGCGGCGATCTGCACCACGGGCGCGTTCGTTCCTCAAATCTTAAAAATACGCAAGCAGGGCGGCGAGGATTTGTCTTACGCGATGCTGGCCGTCTATTTTGTGGGCGTGGCGCTCTGGCTCGTTTACGGGCTGATGATTCACGCTGCCGCCGTGATTTGGGCCAACGCGAGCAGCCTGCTGCTCGTCGCCATCGCCATTCTGCTGAAAGCCACACACGCGAGCCGCCGGCGTACGAAAGATCGCAACGATCCCTCCGCGCGCGACGGCGCAGATTCCGAGATCGCTGCCGATTGAACGAGAATTTGACTGTGGGGTAGATCGTGATATCGAGCTGGAGGAATACCGACCCGACGTCAAGATTGCTGAACGCAGCCGACGCTCTCCCGGCCGAAGAAGTCGCGTTAGCGAGGGCGCAACTTGAGGCAAACTGCGTTCTATTTGGGGCGCGAGAGCTTCCGTCCGGGTGTCGTTTGAAGCGTATCGTCCGGCGGCTGGAGCAGCCGCCCGGTCGCCCGGGTGTGGCAAACGCAAGTTACCTTTCGCAAACTCCCTGGTCAGAGGCAAATCCTTTCAGCGTTCGAATCGAAGTTGAGGGACAGGGACGACGCCTTCGAATTAAGGAATTTCTTTACGATTGGGCGCCTCCAGCTGCATCTATTGCTCCCCTCGCCGGACGAGACGTAAGGCCGTATCGCTGCAGCGATTACGTGTGCTGGATTGGAACGGATTACAAAGGGCACGTCGGTGCCTGTATTCAGAAGAAACGCACCCAGATAGAAATCTCCGTAGAAGTGGGTTCGTTCAGCGATTCTGAGATCGTGGCTCTATTCGACGGATTACAACCCGTGAATGAAAAGATCGCCGTCGAAATCGATAAAACTCCCTTTCACGACCTGAGCTATTGGTTTCGATACAGAATGAAGTCGACGAAAGTTCCACACGGACTTTGGAAATACCACGCCGCTCATTCGTATGAGGAGGCGAGAAGCGGTAGTGTCGAAGAATTGGCCAAGGCAGCCCGGTTACCAGCGAAGTTACCGAAAGGCGACGCGTACAATTTTGATTCCGCAGCCTGGAGTATCGTCGGTCAGGCACGCTCTTCGCATCTGGAATATATCCTTCGGTCGAGGAGAAACTACAGCGATCATCTCTGGTTTCTAGTCACAGCTAAGGACTCCGACTCTGCATTGCCGATCAGGCCTGAGCCTGAGGAATATCCGGCAGAACATAGAGAATGCATCCGGATGGGACGGCGTGAAGTCAGATGCGCAACTTTGAATTCGGAATACGGTGCGTGGGAAGCCATGTGGGCAGAAGATGACGCCTCGATCGCAGTGTGGGCGTCGAGTTCGCTTGACTTGGACTACGATAAGTTTAAGGCTCTGATTCGTTCCTTAGATTAGAACGATTTGACGATTTATATGCTCTCAGATCCAGCAGGTGGATGGGAATTCACTACCATTGGGCCGGCCGATAGCGGTCGAAAGCCCTCCACTTAGCAAGCGCGAGAACGCTTGTCTACGTTTAGGTCATTTTCGTCACGCCGGGGTTTCTACACATCGCCGCCACCCACACGACGAGCACGCTACTTCGGTGCGTCGACAACCAATACGCGCGCCGAGGGCGGCTCTGAGTACATCTCTTCGACCAGCGCAGCGCGGCGCTCCAGAATGTTCCGCTGATTCAGCGAGCCTTTATCCGTAATTTCACCGGCATCGAGTGACGGCGGTTCGTCCATCAGCATGGCGCGGACTACTCGGTTGGAATTGCCCGTGGCCTGCTGTGCGAAGGATTCGAGCAGCTCCGAAAATTTCGCGACTACATTTGGATGCCGCCAAACTTCGGCGGCGGGCGCCGATGCTGGCAAATCTGACGCCAGCGCTCGGCACGCCTGCAGATTCGGAAAAATCAGAATCCCCAGATCGCGCCGGTCGGGGCCTGCAATCGCCACGTCAGTCACATACGGCGCAAACCAGTGCAAAATCCGCGCGCGCAGCGGCCCGATATTCACGAACGTTGCGGACGCGAGCTTGAAATCCTCAGCCAGCCGCCCATCGAAAAATAGCCCCTGATTGATGTCGTTGGGATCGACGAATCGCGCCGCATCTCCGAACCGGTAGTAGCCCTCTTCATCGAACGCGCGCGCCGTGAGCTCCGGCTCTTTCCAATAACCGGGCGTCACGTTCGGCCCCTTCACGCGCACCTCGAGCTTCGATCCCACTGGTGCGAGTTTCGTCTCCACTCCTGGCATGGGAATACCAATCGTGCCGGCGTGCTCCGTGTCCCACGTGCATTGCAGCGCCATCGGAGAAGTTTCCGTTGCGCCCAATCCCGTAGCGATCAGCACACGCTCTCCGCGCGTTTCCAGCATCATGGCGCGGTACGCGTCCCACAGCGCCTGCGAAAGCCCCGCGCCTGCATAGAACATGAACTTCAGCCGGCTGAAAAAAGTCTCGCGCAGTTGCCCGTCGCGCCGGAAATAGACGAGCAGCTCTTCGTAGCCTCGCGGCATGTTGAAATATAAAGTAGGCGCGATCTCGCGCAGATTTTCCACTGTGGCTGCGATTCCAGCGGCGGTGGGGCGCCCGTCGTCGATATAGAGCGTGCCGCCGTTGTAAAGCGGCAGCCCTGTATTGTGATTTCCGCCAGCGGTGTGGTTCCACGGCATCCAATCCAGCAACACGGGCGGCTCGTCTTCCAGAAAACGGAAGCCTTGCAGGATCATCTGCTGATTGCTGCAGATCATGCGGTGCGTGTTGATCACCGCCTTGGGCAGGCCGGTCGAACCCGAGGAAAAAAGAAATTTGGCGATGTCGTCCGGTTGAATCGCGGCGTGCGCCGCATCCACGGCCGAGGTTGCCGTCGTCGCCGCAAGCTCGTCGAATGCAATCGCGCGGCGGCCGTTGAACGCGCCCTGGACGAAAACCACTTCGGTGTCGTGATCGACCGCTCCGTTCAGCGCGCGCTGGTATCGTTCAGCATCAGCGACAAAAATCAGCCCCGGCTCGATCGTCTTCATCACATGCCGCAGCTTAGCGAAATCGGTCGAGATCAGCGAATAGGGGGGCGCAATCGACGCGGTCGGCACGCCCACGTGCTGCCCCGCAAACATCAGCAGCAAATGTTCCAGATCATTTTCCGAAAGGATGCCCACGGGACGATGAGCGGAAAGTCCGCGGTCGAGCAAAGCCTGCCCGAGGCTACGCACCTTGCGCAGCGCGTCGCCATAAGTCAGATAGCGCCATCGTCCATCACGCCCGCGCTTGGCCGCGAGCACGCGCTCCGGCGCAATGCCCGCCCAATGAACGAGTCGTTCCGTCAATACACGCGGATATTTTTCCAACGGTTCATCGGGTCGAATCAGATACGCGCCGTCGGCGCGCCGCTCCATGGTCGCGCCTGACGTCCGCAGACGCACCGGCCGCACCGGACTCCTCTCGCTCAATTGGCTCGTAGAACGCCGTGTGCTCATGACTGAGTGTGGCAACGCTCACGCTGAATAGCGATTGAAGCTGCCGCAGCGCTATCCCAGAGTCTAGCGATAGCGTACGAGGAATTCGCGCCGCTGCCAAGGGACGCCGCGTACAGCCGGAACACAGAGCTGTTGCCTGAATGCGATGTGGTTCCCAGGTGCGGTACGAAAAGCATCAGCGGCGTGCGGTCGCTGCGAGGCACGAGCAGCACCAGCCAGCCATCGGCAGAATCGCCCGACCGCAAAGTTGCGTGCAGGCCCGGTTTTGGCTGTGCAGCCAAGCTCGGCGCGGGGTATTCGGCGCCGTCAGGAGAAATCGCGGAGAACTGCGACGGATCGAGGGTGTAGCTGTAATTCGCGGGCGAAACGCGCGCGGAAAACTCCAACCGCACACGCGCGGCCACGTACTCGAATCCGGCCTTCGCGCGTGGATTCGAAGCGCTTGCTGATTTCACCAGTTCTTCGGCGGGTGCACCGCGCAGAACCTTTACGACCGTAATCCGCAGTTCGTAAGGCGCGTCGCCGGTTACGTACTGTTCGCCGAATTCGACGATGGTGGAAAGCGGCTTGCCAAGAGGCTGGGCGCGGGCCGCCAAATTCGAACCATCGGCACGCGCGGGAAGCGGTGTGACGATAAATGTCCCGGCGAGAATCATCGAAATAATCGCGAATCCGAGCCGCAAACCGAATGCCGCGCGGATCACGCCCATTTATCGATCGAAACGCTGGAGCGATAACTCATATTCGCGACCATGTGATATGGATTGGTTTCGCCGCCAACGACCACGATATTTACATCGCTCGCCTTGCGAAAAATGGGAATCCGCGCGTCGTCGGGAAGATTCGCGGCGCCGGGTACGTTCGTAAAACGCAGGCCGAATAGGGTGGTCTTCGCGTCCTTCACGCTGATGGTCGCGTTCTTCCACACCCAATCAAGCAGCGGCTCTTTCGTTTTGTAGCCCAATTCGACCAAGCCCTGCGCCACCAGCGGATCGCACACCACCAGTCCGCCGAAAAGCGGTGCGCAGGTCCCGAAATTAAACGCAAACGCTTCCTGATAATGCGGCACCGGCTTGATGCCCAGCCCCGGACCGTTCTGCCCTTGCCGAATGTCCATGCCGAAAAACACGCTGACCACGTTCTCGTCTGCTTTGAAACCCTTCTGCACGTGGAACGGCTCCCAGGGACTGTCCTTTTCATTTTCCGGGATGATCAGGTTGTTGTAGTTGCAGGTGTTGCCAAACGTGCCCATGTACGTCTGGCCGGGCTGCCCGCAGCTTCCGCAATTTTTCGAGACCAGCGTCCAGGCGCGTCCGATCGTGGCGTTCGGCTGCGCGAAGGGCCCCATCGCGCCGATGCCGTAATTCATGTTGAGCTTGTCGCGGATCGGCCCGTTGATAATCGCCGCGGTCGCAAACGAATTGGTTGAGCTCGAAAGCGACGGCAACTCGCTCGCGGCAATCGCCAGAACGATCGGAAAGTAGCTCGGATCGCATCCGGCCATCACCGCGTTCACCGCCACGTTGTGCACGGTGTACGACCATTCCGGATACGAGCCTTTCGCCGGGCACATTTTGCCAATTTGTTCATCAGGCGAGTGGCTGGTCCCTTTCAGCATTGCGTCCACTTTTTCCCGCGTCGGCAGAATGATCGGCATGAAGTCCGTCATTCCGTTGTTCATGTAGTAGTTCTGCAAATTATCCTGTGTGTCGGAAAAAACTTCCGGGCCCACCGGCGGCGTCACCGTGCCGGATTTCTCTTCATCGGGAGCCAGCGGCTTGGTCAGCGCGCTGATGATTTCCGGCATCAGCGGCTTGTGTGTTACCGGATCGTCGCCTTCCAAATAGGCGTACATCTGAGCGTCCGATTTTCCCCACACCGGATGCGGAGTGAAGCAGATGCGCTCGTGCGGCATGCCGCGCTGCGCGGCGTTGCTATAAGCGAGATCTTTGAACGCGATGGTGACGATCGGCGCCGTGGGAATGCCCATCTTTTCCAGTGTTATGCAGTGACCGACGGTCGCTGGGGTGCACGTGCTTCAATGGCCGATGGCCATAATCACGGCGTTGCCCTTGGCCTTGATCTCGGCCCAAAGCTTCGGATCGTCGTCCGGCAGCGCGCCGGCCTTCAGACGGTAAACTGTCTTCACGTCCGGCTTGTTCTTCTGAAACCAGATGGCAATCTGATTCAGAAAATGATCGGCGCCGGGAAAGCCGTCGGAGACCAGATAGATGGTTTTGCCGTCGAGCGTCTTCAGGCGCGGTGCCATCGGGATCAGGGTGATCGGGGGAGGCGTACCTTTAGGATTCAGCGCCTCGATGCTTCCGCTCGATGACGCTCCCTCCGCCGCCCTATGCGTTGCCGCGTGCAGATTGGTTCCCGCCAGCAGCGCCGGCGAAGCCCCCAACAGTGACAGCAGCTTGCGTCGATTCATGTCGAGCCTCCCAATCCGCGGACCCTCAACGGCCCACCCGCAGCCGTTGGGCACTCGCACCCAAGGCTTTGCGAATTTTAGTACAAGCGGAGCGGCATCGCTGCCGCCGCGAAACGGATGTTACGCCCGAAAGATTGGGCGAGGCAAGCAAAGTCAAACGCAAAACCCGGCCAGAATCCGAGCGCAAAACGCGGCGAAACGTTTTGCACGTAGTGGCGTCAGCGGCGTTACACCGCGCGGATGGGGCCAGGGTAGCCCGCGAGCTTTTGATCGTTGGTGAGCAGGGTAATTCCCTCCACGATGGCTTGAGCGACCAATACCCGGTCGAACGGGTCCTTGTGTTTGGGCGGAAGCTGGTCAACGTAGATCACGTGCTCGCTGGTGATCGGCATCTCGCCGTAACCATTGTCCAGCAGCGCGCGGCGCAACACGCGCGGATCGACTTGGAAGTCGCGACGTCCGATGCTGCGTTTGATCGTAATCTCCCATAAGCTGGCGGCGCTGAAAAAGACCTCGTTATCCGGGTTCTCGATTAAAACGCGCGCTGATTTCGTGATGCGTTTCGGTTCGCTTGCAGCCCAGAGCAGCAGATGAGTGTCCAGCAGCAGTTTCACCGTTTGCCGCCGAAAAGCCGCTCGATTTCCGCGCGGCCCATCGTATTGAAATCATCCGGGATCGAGAATTGGCTGCGGAGGAAGCCCAGCCGGCGGACCTGTTTGCCCGAGGGGGAATCGAGCGCGGTGACTTTTACCATTGGCTTGCCCGCTTTGGCGATAATGAACGATTTTCCTTTGGCGGCTTCGTCCACCAGGCGCGACAAATGAGTTTTAGCTTTGTGGATGTTTACGGTGGTCATGTCCACGATTCCTTAAATGAACTAAGTTCATCTAGTCTAGTCTATGACGCAAGTAGGCGTCAAGGACACATTCGCGAATCGAATGAGGGGTGGGAAGAGCAAACTGCTGCATTGAGGCCTGCTCATCCTGCCAGGCTTGAGCGGGGGATAGATGTCTTTGGGGTTCGGGCTATCGGGCCAGTCGCATGGCTCGCTGATTCAAAGTTGGCCACATCGATGTAACGGCACGGCTTCCGGAAGAAACCGAAATGAGTGATGTTCCCGGAGAGCAAACGTCGCCGGAATCGAAGTGAGATTTTAAAAGAGGGGGCGGCGGCTCAATGCCGCTGCCGCTCTGAGGTTTGCTACGCCCACTTATCGATGGACACGCTGGCGCGATAGCTCATGTTCGCTATCTGGTGATAGGGATTAGTTTCGCCGCCCGCGACGACGAAGTTAAACGCGTCCGGCCGCTGCCACTTGGGCACGACCGAATCATCGGTAAGACCCGCGGCAGCCGGTCCCCTTGGAGGGAAGCTGAACAAGCACGACTTGATTTGTTTCACCGTCGCGGTTGCGTTTTTCTGGAGCCATGCGGCCAAGTCTTCCTTCTTCTTGAAGCCAAGTTCGACCAAGCCGTTGGCGACCAGCGGATCGGCCACGATGAGCGCTCCGAAGATAGTGGCAAACGGAACGCAGTTGCAGACCATCGCTTCCTGAAAATGAGGAATCGGCTTCATGCCAAGTCCCCACCCACCCTGCGCCTGCTGGATTCCAAAGCCGAAGAATAAGCTAATGACGTTTTCTTCTTTTTTGAAACCCTTCTGCACGTGCAGAGGTTCCCACGGGCTAGCTTCTTCATTTTCGGGAATAATCAGGTTGCTGTAGTTGATCACGTTTCCTTGCGAGCCTTCGTACGTTTGGCCGGGAAGCCCGCCGTTGCAAAGGTTCTTCGAAAGCATCCCCCATGCACGGCCGATCATGGAATTGGGCTGTGAGAACGGACCCATGGCTCCGATGCCGAAGTTCATGTTCAGCTTGTTGCGGATCGGCCCGTTAACCACCGCCGCATATACCAGCGAGTTTGTGGAGCTGAACAGCGCCGACTGGCCGCTGGCGGCGAGAGCCAGAATCGCCGGGAAATAATCCGGCGTGGCCCCGGCCATCACGGCGTTGACGGCTACTTGATGCACGTTGAACGACCACGGCGGGAACGCGCCGCGCGCGGGAGTCAGATCGCCGACGTGCTCGTCGGGCGCGTGACTGGTGCCCTTGAGCATCGCGGCGACTTTTTCTTCCGTGGGAATGACGATCGGCATGAAGTCGGTCATGCCGTTGTCCATGTAATATTTCTGCAGATTGTCCGCGCTGTCCACGAATGTTGGCGGACCGATCGAAGGCGTGACAGAGCCGGTCTTCGTTTCGTCGGCGGTCAACGGCTTGGTGAGCGCGCCGATCACTTCTGGCATCAGCGGCTTGTGCGTCACGGGATCATCGCCCTCAAGATACGCGTACATTTGCTCGGGCGTCTTGCCCCACACTGGATGGGGCGTGTAGCAGATCCGCAAATCGGGCACGCCGCGGCTCGCGGCGTTGCTCTCCGCCAGGTCGTGAAACGCAATCGTGACCATGGGCGCTGTCGGGATTCCCATCTTTTCGTATTCGATGCAGTGACCGACGGTCGCTGGAGTGCACGTGCTTCAATGCCCAATGGCCATAATCACGGCGTTGCCGTTGGCCTTTACCTCCGCATTGAGCTTAGGATCGTCCGCCGCAAATCCGCCGGCCTTCAGCCGGTAAATCGTCTTCACGCTGGGTTTATTTTTCGCGAACCAGATCTTGATCTCGTTCAGAAATGTATCCGCGCCGGGAAAGCCATCGGAAATCAGGTAGACGGTCTTGCCGTCGAGCGTTTTAAGGCGCGGTGCCATAGGGATCAACTGGATGGCTGGCGGTGTGCCTCGCGGGTTCAGGCCGGTGATTTTGTCGCCGATGGCATCCGAATGCCTGGCGTGCGAGTGCATGGACTTCTTCTGCGCCGCGTCCAACTTCGAACCGGCCAGAAGCGCTGGAGCCGCCCCCAGCAGAGATAACATGCTGCGCCTTTTCATGATGGCTCTCCTTTATTCTATGCAACTGCGGTCAATGAACTCGCTCGCCAGCCCGATTCGCCGCGCGCGACGCCTTCCGTCCAACCGATGCGGATGTTAGTCATGGCCTCGCGCATTGTCAACAAAATGCGAGCTATTACTCTTACCGTGCGGGGATTCTAAGCGGTGCCAGAAACGAGGAAGATCCGTCTCGCATTCCAATCCGGCATCAGCACGACACCGATCCTTAGACCAGTCGAACTCTCGTCCGGCCGATCAGAAATCCACCCCCGCGAGTGCCAGCGCGAGGCGCGAAATTCCGGCGATGCGGAATCGCCGATGCAAACCTCTCGCTACACAACCCTAGACGTGCACCTGGGAAAAATCGTTACATTAATTTTTCCGAGGGACGGTAACATAGGAATGAAGGGTGGGAGGCTACAAACCACACACGTATGCGCTGGACGCACGGGCCGCAACGCTGTTGCGCTGACGCACGTCCGAAGTGCCAGGGGAGATTATGCAAGCTGAACCGATCACCGATGTGGCGCACTTGGGCCACGTGGAAATTCTTACGCCGAAACTCGAAGAGAGCGTCCGGTTTTTCGTCGACCTGATGGGCATGACGGAATCGGGCCGCCAAGGCGATTCCGTATATCTGCGCTGCTACGACGACTACGAGCGCCACTCGCTGAAGCTCACCGCTTCCAAACTTCCAGGCTTGGGCCACGTGGCCTATCGCACGCGCAGCCCGCAAGCCCTCGAACGCCGCATCACCGCTTTGAAAGGCTCAGGTTTGGAGGTCGGCTGGAACGATGGCGATCTGGGGCACGGTCCCGCGTACGTCTGCAAGGATCCCGATGGCCACAAGATCGAGCTGTACTACGAAACGCAGTGGT
>JBOGMW010000129.1:0-31868 GCA_050746805.1 Candidatus Acidiferrales bacterium
AGAAACTTCCCGCCGAGCCACCGCGCGATGTAGTCCAACACCGAACTGGCGTACCGGATATTCGGATTCTCGGTAAAGCCACTTGGCTCGAATCGGGTGTTGGTGAGCTTATCGACTAGGGCCTTCAACGGAACGCCGAACTGAAGACCGATCGAGATCGAAAGCGCCAGGCCGTCCATGAAACCAGAAAGTGTTGACCCTTCCTTCGCCATCTTGATGAAGATTTCGCCCGGTGCTCCTTCACCGTACATGCCGACGATGAGGTAGCCTTCGTGGCCGCCGACGGAAAATTTGTGCGTTATGGCTTTTCTTTCGTCGGGAAGCTTGCGCCGCCGGGCGCGAGCGAACAAGTCCCGCTGTTCAGGCGCTTCGACCACGGGCGACTGCTCCTTCGGTTTTGCCGCTTCAACAGCAGAACTGTCCGGGGATGATACTGAATCGCTTGGAGTCGCTGCTTCCACATCTGCCTCCAGGGTTCTCTTCAGCTGCCGACGTCTGCAGCCACTTCTGTTGTTGCGAGGGGCGCCGCCAGAAAATGCCTATGCGAACAGCCGAAGCAACTGGCTCCACGGGCTGCCGCCTCAACTGCCGCTGCAAGTACCGGAGGAATCTCGCGTTCTTCGCCAGAACGCGACCAGAATCGGGGCACGGAAGAACCGGCCAGACCGGTTGCTTTTCCACCGTTCGCAGATTCAAGGAATCCGTTCACTCCGCGAAATAAGACCCTATTCATCAGGGACGGGCGCCTGCCGTTTTCCAGGTACGCAGGTTCGTGCCTGGTGATCAGGAGTTGGCAAGTTCGGCCGCTTCGGAACAATTCAATTCGCACAAGAACCGGAGCGATCACTACGGCATGAACGCCGTTCACTCCGATAGCGTCGATCGGATGGAGATACGGCAAAGGCTCACCGGCGGGGCCGCAGAAAGTAACGTATCGGCCGAACTCCCTCACCGCGCCGCCCGACTCGACTCCTCGCACGACGTAGCGCCGCGCCAAGTGCTGGTGTTCGAGACTTACATGGGCTTGCGCGAAAATTCCCACTTTGTCCAACTGCCGCAGAACGCTTCTCGGCAAGATGACGCCGCAGTGTGCGAGCAGGTCTTGTTTTGCCGCCATAGAGTTAACCTCACGCTGAGCGCCGAACGGGAATAGGACAGCCGACAGCTCTACGAATCATTTCTTTTGTGCAACCAGCCCAGCAGATGTATTTCCGGGGATCGTCAATGGAGATTGCCAAGTTATCGCCACTCCGGTCCTGCCCGGCCTCGGCGCAGGACGGACATTGCGCCACGTAATTCCGACCGGCCTTTCGAATCTTGCCGACGTGGTCGAGAATCCGGAACTCGTGACCAGAGCTGCGAACGAACGCTTGATCGGGCACGCTCCGTTTTCTCTCGAACTCGCGCGGCATCGTCTTGCCGGCTGTGAAGCTCCTGAGCTGTGCCTCGCTTATTTTTCGTAGCCGGTGCAAGTACGCCATTTGTTTCTCCAGGTCGTAATCGGCCCCGTAAAACCAGTAGCGTCGATTCGCGCCACGATGAATGCCAAGCGGCCCACGGATTGCGTTTCCGAACTCGCCTTCGCGCAACTCGTCATGCTTGGGGAAGATCTCAATGCCCTCGGCCAAACCAATCCCCTTGATTCGCATCCCGAGCTTCAATGCTAAGTCGTAGATATAGATCCGGCACTCCCGAGCCAACGCCGGTCTCTCCATGAAAATCCAAAGGTGTCCGCCGCGCTTGCTCATCTCTAGCGCCGCGTCCACTTTGTCTTGCTGGAGCGAGTGCTGTAGTTTGAGCAGGTCTTCCATTGCTCCGGCATAATCGGCGTCGATGGCCACCCATTTGGACCGCTGCGTGGCTGGGTTAATCGCATACAGCCCGATTGTGATTTCGCCTTCGAGGTGCCTCCGAATCGTCGATGGCGTCAGGCTCAATTCGTCGCCTGTTCCCCTGGCCTTCGGTCGAAAGTAATAGTGGCGTCCGCTCTCAGGATGAGGCCGCGCGGACTGCAGCGTGTAGGCCCCGCGATTTACAAACAGGTCGGCATAGTCGCGAACAACTGGGGAACTGGCTTTAATGGTTCTATCCACGACCCCTCCGAGATTCGCCCGCTCTTGCCTGCCACCTGACTTTTGCGCCGGTTGCAGCACAGCCGATCAGTTCTTGTTCATGCTGACGCTTTCCAGTAAATCTGCGGCCATTCCATAGAGCAGCTGCTGGACCGCGAACAATGCGGGATTGAGTAGACTGTCCAACCCGTTCACATGGTCGAAATCCGGTACGGTTCCCTCGGTCACGAAGTGGGGCATGAACTGCGAGCGAAAAAGCGTCTTTCCATCCGACCCAAAGAACAGGAGCCAGAATCCCATTGGTCCATGCACGCGATCACCTGCCTGAATGAACAAATTCACCCAGCAACTGCAGCCCCCGGTCGGAAGCTGCTTCAGCGCGGCCTCCATTCGTTTCTTCTGTTCGTAGTACCGAACCAGGATCGCAACAGAGCGCTCGGCCTTCGTAAAGTGCTGCCAGGCGGCTGCCCCGTGCTCCTTTTGCTTTTTCTCGATCGATCCCTGAAAGACCGCCAGCAAGCGCGTATATTCAACATCCATCTCTTCCGACACGGGGGCGTTGACTGCCATCAGAAGCATCTTGCCATGCTCGGTTGTGACTCTCTGAAACAAGAAACCCATACGCTCAGGAAGGCAATCGCTTGGACGCACCCCTACTACCCGGCTGACAATCCTGGAGGGTCTTTTCATCTCAATCCAAAACACCGGGAATGGAGGAGCAAGCTTGGGGAAATCCCGCTCGATACTCCACTCTTCCTGGTCGGTTCCGGCGTAGAAGAACTCGCAAAGTTCGGAGGCCTCGATCAACTCCGCTTCATCGAGCCGAGCCCGAAAACCGGCAAGGGAATGGCTGTCGAGTGGAACAAGGCCGTCGCGTGCCTTCCAAGGCGGGGCATAGACTTCGCGGAACCGCACTCGTTCGGCCAGGGCCATAGTTCCCCTTGGCAATGGCATACGCTTCACGGAAGGTATGGGCCCATGATCTCCATTCATTGCATTACCCCCTCACCAAGGACAGTCGCCTTCAGGCTAACTGCGCCTACTTAAATCCAAGTCCCCGATTTGTCAAATAAGTGAGGTAAGGCAGCCAAGCCATTGCTGGGAGAGGAGTTACACGCGTTAGAGCGGAGCAGATGGAGGGGCGAATTTAGCCAACGGTGCGGTCGCAACCCCACCACTTCGCTGTGGCCGCGAACCGGGCTCCACGATCCAGCGATCCCTTCCCGAAAGAAGATCGGGACGCTCGATGATGTCCAGAAAGCGGCATTCGCGTACCAACCGGTCGAAATCGCTCACGGTATATCCACCGAAATTGTTGTCGTCGAAATCCAGCCAAAACCAGATCGTTGAGCGGCGGTCGTACACGTAGAAGGCACCGGATTCGGGATCCCCTGGGACGACCAGGAACACGAACAGGGCCTTTGGGAACTGGACCCATTTCTCAATCTTCGGATGCTCGGTCACGTCGAGCAGTCGGGCTACGGCCCCATCCGAGCAGTTCGCAACCTCGTCTGCCGCGTTCCGAAGATCGAGCACCTGAATTACATTCATTCTTCCAAACATCTCCTGCCTCCTTTCATATGCAATATAGAGTGAAGACCAAAACTCTGGTTCCCGCATTGGCTCCCATGCGACCTTTCCTTTTGCTGAGGGGCTGTGCTAGCGTTTCTCGATCCCCGAAATTGAAAGGCGGCCCATACCGAGGAGGGCAAGATGGTTATCGGAGATCGCCTGCGGTTCATTCGCGAAGAAAAGAAACTTTCACAAGGGGACATCGAGAAGCGAACAGGCTTGCTTCGCTGCTATGTGTCTCGAGTCGAAAACGGCCACACTGTTCCTGCGGTCGAAACAATTGAGAAGTTCGCTCGGGCTTTAGAGGTACCCATGTACCAGCTTTTTTATGATGGGAATAAGCCTCCTGAGCTTCCAAAACTTCCTAAAAGGAAGACTGCAGACGAGATTGCCTGGGGCAGTACTGGAAAAGACGCCCGATATCTGGGAAGGTTTCGGCGACTCCTAGCCAGGACAACCGATAGGGACAGAAAACTCCTTCTTTCGATGGCGCAGAAAATCGCTGCCCACAAGCCGACACGCTCCCGCACCATACCTCCTCGTGCGCATGAGGGCTGAGTTACTGAATCAATCTGCGCCAGTTGACACAGCAGAACCACGTGTATTGCAACCGCCGCCAAAGAGAATCACAAATCAAAAGTGGCTCCGAAACCGATGTGAGACACGGCATCCAACAAATACTTGATCAGATTGCTCCTGGAACGCTTCGGCAAGGCAGCCATCGCGGTTGAAGTCGCTACCGGGTGGAAGCGACGCGCAATGTCCGGAGCGGAGTCATTCCGGCTTGAGCCAGACCGGATGCTTGCCGCAATCCTTTACCGTGATCCAACGCTCGGCGGTGTTCACAATGGAGAGCCGCTTCTCGAAGTCCTTCAGCGTGTTGCTGACCCGGAAGTAGAACCGCATACCGCGAGCGACGAAGATGAACGTGCGGTCTTTGATCTTCTGATTCTCGGCCGGCGCAAAAAACAGGCCACGGTTCAAGGGGTCGGAGCAAACCACGAGCTGGAGCGAAACGTTTGTAGGAACCGGAGTTATGCCCATGAGGTATTGGCGCAGCTCCTCGTTGTACTTTGCACCGAGATCGATTTTCACTTTCTTGCCGTCCTCCAGCTGCCATGTGTGGATGGATGCGCGCCAAAAAACGCTGATCCCGAAGTGCGCGATCGTGTCGCGGTCAAGCGCGGGCGTATCCGCTGCCGAATACGTGCCGCCGTACGCATGTTTGACTGTCACCGGCGCTGCTTGCAATAGGTCGAGGAGCGGGGAGTCCAAGTGTTGCTTGGCGACGAGGCCCAGTACGTAATGTTCGCCGTCGACGTTGAGGCGTTGCTCGCAGTCTCCGCAGAACACGTAATCTGTGATCTGGTACGACGACTGCTTGTGGGCATCCTTTGGGACCAGGAAAGGGTCCTGATGTCCTTTTGTTCCCGAGCCGGCGGATTGTTTGTAAAGCGAGCGAGGCATCAAGTGGCTGTCTCGGAGGTCTTTCGTGTGTAGGCAGGGTTTGCAGATTCCGTTGGGCATGGCTGGGTTTTCCCGTTGTTCCAGAATTATAACGTCGTTAGTTGAGAGATCCGCGGTTGCCGCCGGCGTTGCCGGGGATTGCGGGGGTCATTGGAATCGGTGGCGGGTGAGATCGGTGCAAAGGCCGTCGAGCAAGAAACCAAATGCCGCGTCATGGTCGATCGTGTGGTTGACGCCGAAGATCCAGAAGTGAGCCTGTAAAACGGCGATGGCGAGTGCGTAGGCGAGTTCAGTGTCCGCGTCGGGAAGATAATTCCGAAGATTATCGTTCAATCGTTCGACCGAGCGAGGATGCTCAAGAAGATCCAAACGCTCTGCCCGCAAATCCAGCGCGATCAATATGAGGTTGGCGATGGCAATCCCGAGCGAGCGCTTTTGAAGCATCGTACTGTCGGTGACGCCTTGCAGCAGCCATTCCGTTGCGAACCGATCCGCTTCGCATTCTTCGCGCTTTTTCAAATCGTTCGGACCGTCTATTTTATGGCCTAACAAAATGTGAGCGGATTCGTGGAGAAGTATCCAGCCCACGGCGACGAGAAACAGTTCGGTGGCCAGCCTGGTTTGTAAATCGCCATTCTGCGGACTAGGAAATTCCCTGGGCCATGGCTCGCAGACTCCTGTGCAGCACTTATTCAGTGCCCAGCCGTATAACCGGAACGCCTGTTGCAGCTCGGGGAAGTCAGTCGCGTTCATTCGGTCGCGGCCTTGTTGCTGTGAATCCCGGCAAATCCGGAAGAGCATGGGAAAGGCGAAGCTTGCCGCCCAAAGGAGCTCCAACGCACCTTGGTGAATATTGATGACGCTCAGTCTGGGAGAGGAGGAAAACTCAAAGCGGCCGGCATGATTGTCATGTTCATAGACAAAGTTCAACTTGATGTGCCTTACGCGAGTAAACAGGTCCTCGGCTTTTTCCGGCGCCGCGGCGAAAGCAGCGCGCGAGACAGCCTCGTCGAGTTGGAGCAAGGGTGAGGGTGACATGCTCCAGAGCATTATACGAAACGGACGACCATCGCTCGAGCTGCGGAACCAAGCCACCCTGCATAATCAACCTCATACCACAACACGGCCCTCACACGACCCGAGCAACTTGCTCCAGGCACCGCAGGATTTCTCTTTTATCGACAGGTCTCAGTCTTCGGATGCCACGTGGGCCTGATCCCAAACTTGCTCTCTGTTCTATACGACTGAGCAAGGTAACTTTACAGACGTCATCCGCAATCGAAGTCCGGCTGCTCACCTGAGTAAGCAGCACCGCGGCCTTTACGCTCGATGAAGAGAGCTCGAAGAGCAGGCAACAGTTGAAAGCGAATGACGCGCCTCCCGTCGAGCAGCATCCAGAGCAAGTGCGTCGCAACGGTTTTGCAGTTTGTGATCCCCGTGACCCAATACCCAAGGCCAACGGATGATGTGGCGAGACGCCAGCTCATCCACAGTTGACGCCGCATATCCTGATTGAGAACTGATCTTCGATCTGAGGTTCGCCACCCGTTTGCCTTCCACCGAGCCATGAACTGCGTAATGCCTTGCTTGAGATACTGCGAGTCCGTTACCAATTCCACCTCGCACCTTTCGGGCAATGCCTTCAGCCCGTTGATTGCCGCAGTCAATTCCATTCGGTTATTGGTAGTCTGTGCTTCGCTGCCGAACATCTCTCGTTCCTGGTCTCCGCATTGCAGAATGCAAGCACAACCGCCCGGACCTGGGTTCCCGATGCAGGACCCATCTGTGATGATTTGTATTCCCTTCATTCCTTGACCTCCTCTTTCAAGCTCTTAAAGCGTTCATCCTCTAGTCTCCCGCCGTGCAAGCCCGTCAACTACTAACCTGGGGAAACGGCGTGGCATTAAGAACAGCGCCCAATAAATCCACATAATGCCCGCGGCAATGCTCACGTCCACAGCCCATCCATGGCAGCAAATGAAGCGCTTCGCAAAGGTGAGCAAGAACCACGACAAGCCCGCCCCTCCAAGAACCTGGCTGGCCAAGCAGTCTTCACCCTGAACAACAACACGAGCGAATCACCAGGTAGCGCGACCACCACCACAAGCGCGGCTACTGCCCTCAACAACTTCCTGTTCATCTCGCGAACCTCTCGGTCGTAACTCGCATTCGATAATGTCGTCCCGATACGCGCTCGGACTCACGCCACAGTCAATCACCCCAAGAGCCAGCGCGCCATAAGCACCATGACGGAGACGACTCCCACTCAACAGCAACCCACCATTTCCGAACCTCAAAACAGCCTCGCAATCAAGGATAGTAAAGGAATATTGCCAAAGAACTCTGCAACTTGCAGGCACCCGAAAGATTCAATAGGGACACAATCAGCGGCCATAGAAACGTCAATGAAAGGGCTAAGAGTAGCTGGTGGCGGTTCCCATGTTCTCTGCCTTTTCGGTGCTGCCATTTAAGGCCTGGCGCAACGGGAATGAGCGTTTGGCATGGCCGGCTAAGATCGGCATGTCGAGTAAGTGGGCGTGCCAATCCGGGACCAGACCAAAGAAGACCGGAAACTCGGCCTTCGTGAAGAAAGCTGAAACGAATCGAAGAATGTCGTAATTCGCAGTCAGATAGAGCAGGCGATTCACGTGGACTTCCTGGCTCATGGATGCGGCGATTGCTCGGTAGCATTTCGCAGACTTCGGGCTTCGTTCGTATTCCAGCGCAAACCTGCGCTCTTCCTGGTCCGTGCAGACCGTGACAATCGCGTCGTAGTCCTTTGCAAATCCGAATGCCGTGAGCTCGTTCTGCGAGCGAATCTCCATTGCCGACGTCCAGCGTACAAGCACTCCGGCCCGCAAAGCGCTGAGATGGATCTCGTTCAGCCCGATTGCATGAAGAGCGTTTTTGCTCGCTGTATTTGCGTCGGTCTTACCACAACCAATCAAGCAGTACTCGCCCATGCTCTGCAACAGTGTTGCCGCAGTGCTTGCAACGGAATACACAGCGTCTCCAGTCACAGCAGCTACTGTCTGGCGCAGTACCAGTCCACGGCCAACCAGCCGTCGCATTCTCCAGTGGAACGAGTTGCGACTCGTCTCGTAGTGGTTGAGTTGCGAGAACTCGAACAATTGCGAGTGGGTTACGAATTCCGAGCGCAGGATCTGACGCAGAAGCGGGAGATCGCGCGATTGGTTGAGTTGAAGGGAGCCTTTCGGATACCGCATCGCCCATCCTCACACGGACGCCCACTCTAGCCGCGCACTCCAAGGCCAAGAGACGAACGGCCTGAGCTCGAGCCTGCCAGAATCTGTTCGCAACCAGCTTCCTGCCGGCATCAACAACATTGCTTCCTGTTGATCGCAGCATTCGCTGAAGGAGATTAGGAGCGTATCTTCCGACCGCCACGCCGGCGACCCCACATCGAGGCGACCGACATCAGAGCCTTTCACGACGACCAGAAAGTAGTCGGGGGTTTGGGGAGTTGGCAGCATGCGCTTAAAGAGCACTTTGTTCTGACCGTTCCAGACACACGGTTCGGCGCATTCAAACACGCTGTTGATCATTGCCAGAGTCCGGTTCGGATCGAAGCCTCCGGCGCCGTTGAATCGCACGTGGCCCGCGATCTTGGGCCGCGTCCTGATTGTTCCGTTTACGGGAACACCGGTTGTGTTGAAGTACGCCGCCCGGACGAACCGTTTCGAATCGTTTTCATCTTTCCCGAAACGGCGACGCCAAACACTTCCAAATCCGGTAACTGTCACGAGCATGTTGTCATGCACCCTTCAACCGCCTGTTCTTCTGTCGCTCCGCATACAACTCTTCCTGCAGCCGATTGATTTGGCCCAAGACCCTGATGTTTTCTCCGTTTCCATCGCCGGGTGTGGCTGCCGCTGAATTGCTGCCGGTGTCTCGAGACCCGTTCACCTTTTTTGCGAGGTTGTCGAGTCGCGTCGAAAGGTCGGCAACGATCAGCGCTTTCTGCCGGAGTTCTTCCTGGAGCTTGTTGCGGTCCTGCGTCGTAGCTTCGAGTTGCGCGACGGCATCGCATGGTCGTGGCCTCCTTTTCGGGGGATCGTTGGGGCAGGCGAAAACTCTTTATTCCGCCTCAGTTCGGTCCGGCACGCCGACCGAAGGTTGCCCTGGACGGGAAAGGAAGCCCCTTGTGTCTTTCCAATATTGGATGTACTATTCTCCATATATGGAATCAGTGAGAAAGGCGCTTACGTGGCGACCCTCAATCAACGCGCAACGAGAATAGGCTGGGAGCAACCCGCCGACCTTTCCAATAAAGAGGTCGTCAAGCGCTTGAGTCCCGCAGCAGTGAAGGCGTTTTTGAAGATCGCGGAGCTCTGGGAATTACGGGATGAGGACGCCAGGCTGCTACTTGGCGGCATGTCGAATGGCGCGTTTTACGAACTCAAGAAAACCGAGAGTCGAGCGCTCGATCAGGATCGCTTGACGAGAATTTCCTTCCTGACTGGTATTTTCAAGGGATTGAACATTCTTTACGGCAAGAAGCTCGCGGATCGTTGGGTTCAACTGCCCAATTCCAATCCGATGTTTGGTGGCGACACTCCCCTAAAATATATGGTCAAGGGTGGGGTACCCGCCATGCTGCGGGTCAGGCAGCTTCTCGACGCCAGGCGGGGCGGGCGCTAGGTGCTTCCGCCTGTTTCGCGCCTTTCTCAAGACGACACTCATCGGCTGATTCCGTCGAAGAACATAGAAGATAGCGTTCTCACAAGGCTCACCAGTGATTCTGACGAGCTTGGTTCTCTCTTTGAGCTCGAGGGCGCAACCAACGAGCGGCTGCAAGGCGAGGCAGGGTTGCTACCCGGCATTACCGTGCGGGAATTGGTCTTCGGTGTTTCGCATTCCCACATCGTCAACGCGGCATTCCTTCATGCCAGTCCCATGGGGAGTCGTTTTAACGGCCCGGAGCGTGGCGGCTGGTACGCTGCATTCTCTCTGGAAACATCGGGGATCGAAGTAGCTTTCCACAAGGCTCAGGAGCTTCAGGAGATCAATTGGCAAGAAAGAGAGATTTTTGTGTACCTGGATTTCTTGGCGGATTTCCGCGGAGAGTTTCACGATATTCGCAAGAGCACTCGCTTCGTGAAGTGTCTGGACCCCGAGAGCTACACAGCCTCCCAAGAGCTGGCGCGTGAACTGCTGGAGTCGGGCGCGGCTGGGATCGTCTATCCCAGCGTGCGCCACAAAGGAGGCACATGCATCGCGTGTTTCCGGCCAGCTCTCGTGAATAATGTTCGGAAGGTCTCTGGAGTGTCCGTCACGTTTGACAACGCGCTTGCTCCAGCAGTGATCCGGAAGCCAGGGTAGGCGGGAGAATTTTGCGGTGTCGGCGGATCGATTGGGGGCTTTTCAGATGATTGATGGACTGGCTGGAGTCAAGAATAGCGTGGGGACAGTTGTCTTCGTGTGTTCCAAGTGCCGAGCCTATCCCGACCATGCGTATGGGGCGCCGAATCGAGATCAATTAGTCTACTTGCTGGTATGCCCGAAGTGCGGCCGAACCCTCGGCGAGTGGACCTCCAGCGAGGAACGAGAGAAGGAACTGCGAGAGTTTGCGAAGAGAGTCGAGCTGATCGCTTGAGCCGTCTCTCTGATTCCCCCTGCGCGTGACCGTAGCGGTAGAAACCCCTACGGCCTTCTGGTTGGCTACTTCGCCTTCTGCGCCTTATTTTTTGCAGCCTTGATCCGTGCCCATCGCTCCTTGGCTTTCTTCGAGAGTTTCGCTCGAACGGCCGCAGACATCACGCGCTTCTTCCGACCGGGCGCTTTGCCGCCTTTCGTGATCCCATCTTGTAAAATCTTCATCGCCGCGCGCACCGTCTCTAATTGTTGCCGTGCTGCGTCCGCCTGCTTCTCGCACTTCGCTTCTTCCCGCTTCAACGCCGCCAATATGTCCATGAATCCTCCGCGAGCATTACATACTGGCGAATCCCAAAGTACAAGGCTGGCGGAGGGTAAGCTTCTTTTTCTTCGACCTGCACACTGGCAGCATTGCCGAGTTGCGTGGGCTCTGACGCCTTCTTTGAAGGCTTTGATGTCAACCAGCCCACGGACACCCAACTCCGCACCGACCCGAGCTCTTATGGTTCCGCTTCCAGTGTTCTCTCAGTTCCGCAGACCAGCGAGACATTTCACCCTCCTCGTCGGCTGCCAGACTGGCAAAGTCGAGGAATCTCATCGACAATCCCGGGGGTAGCACATACCGGATCTTCTGTCCTCGTGGTCCCGGAGCTAGAATCGGTTGAGGCTAAGGGGTTCCACCACATCAGGATTGTCAACGTTTCGCGTGTTTCGGGGCTACTCGGTGGTCATGGTAAGCGGAGTCGTGACGACAACGGGTGGTCGAAGGAAGGTCACGATCAGGTTCACGGCGAACAGAGTAATCGCCGTCAGCTCAATCAGGGCGGAAACCGGCAGGACATTCCATGCCCAAGCTGCGTAATTTTGGTAGGCGAGGATTTCAGACGCGACGCGGAGCGTGCAGCCAGTCATCAACAACACCAGCATCGCGAGCATCAGCCTCGGGCTCCATAACACGCGCATCCCGCAGAAGGACGGCAGTATTCTTTGTCCCACGCAAAAGACCATCGCCGCAATGAATCCGACGGTCAACGCGTGCCGCGATGCTCCCCAGATTCCCGGGGCCTCTCCAGCGCGCGACGCCCAGACACTAAGTGCCGCAGCAAGCAGCAGCCACCCATAGGCAATGCGAATGAATAGAGGAAAGCTCCGATGAACATTGATGGTCTTCGCCGCCTTCGCTGCAGGCTCGAAGAAGCGGATTGCCAATACCGCCATCACCACTCCGGCCAGTAAAAGAACTCCGGACGCCGTGAAATATTCCAAAAAGCCGGTCAGTACGCCGGCTGTGTTCAACCCCAGGCCGCTAGGAGCAATCGGTTTCGTAGGGGCCGCAGCCCCATGAACACGGGGAGCCAGCGCGAGCTGAATCCCCACACCATGGGAATTAGAAAGCCCCAGGTCGAAACGATCAAATAACGCTGGTCGAATTCGTGACGCCGGTGAGCTTGCATGGAGCGCAAGTTGAATGGAAGCTCCCAGATTCAGCAGCAGCGACGCCATCAAACCCAGAGTTGCGGCAATCACGACGAAGATCCAGGGTTCCCACGGCTTCGGCACCCCGTGCGACGGCCGGTGGCTCGCCACTGCCTGGAAGAAAATCAAGGACGCAAGAACTTCGAAGGCTGCCGAAAGAGGCATCATGAGCCGCCAGTGCCAGGGATAAATATTGGAAAGCCACCGGGTGGCCACACCGACAACCCAAAGTGTCCAGCATGCCCACCCCTGCCAGAGCGCAAACGGCTTCAGCTTGCGCAGCTTCGGAATGGAATAGAAACCAATCCCAAGGATGAACGTGCCGACCCAACCGAACAGTTGAGCGTGGCCATGCGCCTGAATCCATGCCGGAGCAATGGAATCCACCTCTTCCTGGTTGCTGATTTTGATGAGATTCCAAACTCCCAGAAATGTTCCCGGCAGCAACATGAAGATCAAGCCCGAAACGATATAGGTCATAAGTAAGCGCGACAGTGATTGTTCGCGCGCAATCGCACGGTCCATGATGGATTTTGTCTTATCGTCCAACCAAACAGGTCGTTGGCTGGCAATTGGAGGCATATCCGACGATGCTCGCGGAGTCGCCTTGCGGCGAAGAAGCAGCTGGTGTCCAAATGTCCCCACGGTGCAATTGTATTGCCGATGATCGGCTCCGGCGCGCGAATGAGCGAAGGCGATCAAAGCGAGGCTATGCCGAGCGGATCATCGTTAGCAGCATCTTGAACCTTGTGACTGCTTTGAGGGAGTGAGGCTCACGTGCCGGCATGAGAACCGCTCCGCCCGCTTTCGTGGGTAGCGCCTTGCCAGAAACCACGATTTCCGCTTCACCCTCTAGAATGTGAGCCAGAGCATCGAATGGAGCGGTTTGCTCACTCAGGCCTTGCCCTTCGTCGAAGGCGAAGAGCGTAACGGTTCCTGAAGGCCGATTCACGATCGTGCGGCTGACAACCGCTCCTTCCTGGTAATTGACGAGGTCGATCAGGCGAACCATTTCTGAGATGGGTATTTCGCGCTTGGTTCCTGCCTGCTGGGAATTCATGATTGACTGCCTCTAATTGTCGGTGTCCACCGCTGAGTGATTGCCGTTCGAACGTGTGCAAATCAGAATGCTGCGGCCTCGAGCTCCACCGAACGGGGAAACAGAATGTTGTTTTCGAGATGGATGTGTTCATGGAGGTCCCTTTCGAAAGCCTCCAACGCCCGGTACAAGGTTTGATAGGTTACGCAAGCATCGGGTGGGGACACGTAGCCGTCCGTCAACCCCCGCATTTTGCGCAGCTCGCGGCCGGAAGAATCATGCTCCAGCATCATCATTCGCACAGGATTCTGAACGGTCCCGAACATGGCTGATGGAAGTGGCCGTTTGCGGCTAATGGCTTCTTCCATCTCCGTGATGTAAGGGAACAAGAGTTGCTCCTCCCTCATCATGTGCGTGGTCAGTTCCTGGGATAAATCCCGAAATAGCGACTGCACTTGCAGCAGTTCCGGATGGTTCTTTCCGTGCACCGAAATCACTTTGGAAATCAAAAGCATCAGCCGCTTGATCTCGTCGCACGTAAAGACGTGATGCTTTTCCACGATGTACGCGACGACTTCCGACAGTGGCACATTTCGCCAATCCCGTCCCGGCGGAACGGTCTCAGGCTTCTCCAGTGCGGCAATTACCTCTTCCATGGACACGTGTGCATCATCGCACGCCTCGTTCAACGGCTTGTTCCCACCGCAACAATAGTCGATTCCGAGATTCTCGAAAATCCGAGCGGCCGCGGGTGTGTCCAAGACCAGATCGCGCACTGTCTTTGCTGTTTCGATTGGCATTTCCGGCTCCCGGTCCCGTTTGGGACTTCTCAGAAGTCCATCCTGATGACAACATCGAATATAATGAGACGTCGGCTTCCGGTACGATGACTTAAGTCACAGTCTTACAGTCAGGCGCGGAGTGGAACGGAACTCACACATCGTCGAAACGAGACGGTCAAGCAACGCGGGGGTTAGCGGGGATTATACGCCTATTCGCCATTAAACTGGATTGCTAAGCCGTACCCCAGGAAACGCAAATTGTCATGGTCCACGAGGACGGATTTCCCCTTAGGGGGTCTAAACTCAAACATAGCTCCGCCTCCGGCGGGCACGCTTTCGGTTTGTACATCGTAAGCAACATTCCTGGGGTTCCCACTAATGTAAAAGCGCTCTAAGATCGAGCCGATCACATGGACAGCAGAAGTTCCGGGCCCCACGTTCGACGAAGTATACCCGGACTCGCTCTCCCGCCTTGACCGTGACAATCTTGTGTTCCAGTTTGCCGTTAAACATCATGAAAAATGGATTGTTCGCCTGGGCTCGGTCGGTGGTCTGAACGATATTTCGGGAATGATCCGGCTCGCCATAGATTGCGCTTTGAACCACTACCATTTCTTTTGCGTCCCGCAAGCGCTTTCGAGGATAGACGATCATAGGGCCATACATGCCGGTCTTAATATGCCAGTCCGTTGCAGATCCCACGGCGCAGTGGTACATGAAAACACCGGGGACTTCAACTTTCGCCGTGAACTCCAGCCTTTCCCCGGGAGCCACCGCATCGAATTTGCTTGCGTCAATCTGAAAGGCATGAGAATCGAATCCGTGATCGGTACCCAGGATTGGATCCGTGTCCTGGTTAGTCATGCTGATGGTGACCGTGTCATCTTCACAGGTTTCAATCACGGGTCCCGGCAGCGTTCCCCCGTACGTCCACGTTTCTGTTTCCAACCCTAAACCAAGATCCACTTGAGCGCGTACCGCAGCGATGAAGAAAGTGCGATGCCTTGGGCCACTGCCACACACATTCTTCTGCCCAGCGAGTACTAATCCTCTGGGAGTTGTAGGAGCTTCTTGAGTGGGTAGACGGCTACAAGATGAGAACGTTGTGATAAACGCAGCCACGGCGAGAATGCCTTTAGAACATCGCATTCACAATTTCCGATTGGAACCGTCGGCGCACGGGGTGAGCCCTTTTTGTGCCCTATCTCTGAGGAGCTAAACCGCCGAAAGAGAAAGCAGTGCGAGAAAGACGGATGCGATGAAACCGATCGCATAGCCCAGCTGCCGAGATTGCGGACGGCGAAAGCCAGCACAAGCGAAATCACGAATTCTCGAATGCTCCGAATCACCCACCCGTTGAGCCCCTTCGGAAGTCCATAGCGGCCACAGTTGGAATATAGCGAGGGAGTGGGCTCGGTACGAGGACTTAAGTCACAGTCTTACGGTCGTGCTTTGCTCGGCGCCAGGGAAGACAGACACGCTCGATCGAGCCGGCCAGGCAACGCGGAGATTATGCGCGGTCCTTCAGTTCCTTCTGGAGCGCTTGTAGATTTTGAATGATAATCTCGCGTCCTTCCACTTGAATTAGGTTTTCTGCCTGCAGTCGGCTGATATTGCGGGATACCAACTCTCGGACGGTCCCGATTCGTGCAGCGACCTCCTGATTGTTGACGGGGAGTGTTATTACGATTCCCCGCGAGGTCTGCTCCCCTCGACGTGCCATTCGGACCAGGAGTGCAATCAGCCGGTGACGTACGGTGCTAAAGGAGAGCTCTTCGACCATCCCGACCAACCCTCTGAGTCGGCGTCCCACGGTCCGCAACACTTTCAGTGCGACCTGGGGATGTTTCAAACAGAGAGCTTGAAAATCTCCCTTACTGATGAACAGCAGCGTAGCTCCATCAACGGAAGCTGCTGATGCGGGATACTTTCCCCCATCGAACACAGGCAATTCCGCTACTGAACTGCCTGGCCCTTCAACTGCTAATACTTGCTCCCGACCATTGGGGGAGCTCTTAAAGATTCGGACTCTCCCGCTATCGATCACCCACAACCCCGGGCAGGCATCCCCTCGGAAAAAATGACCTGGCCCGCGTCGAAACGGCGAACCATCGCTCGTTCAGCGACGTAGGTAAGCTCATCCTTATCCAGTTCGGCGAACAGAGGGGTTTTTTGAAGAGTTGAGAATCGGCTGGAGACGGCACCGGTTGTCATCGCCGAATTATACTCGTTTGTGACGGTCTACTGAGACCAAGCAGCGTGAGAACTGGCGGCCCCCGGAATAGGACTCACGACACTCGCATCTGTCAAAGAGATACCGTATTCGCTGACTCTCTCGGAGGCAGTCGCCGCGGATGAAGCCGGTATTGAGAAGGCGCTTGGCTCGCTTCGGGCATTCCTCAGTCGCTGCCAGCCCCGTCGGCGAGCTGCGATCTAGTCGAGAACACGGGTGAAATGTTGCGTCATCCCGCGAAGTATTAATGATGGTGTGTGCCTGACGCGCAGTTGAAAACAAAGATGCGCCGCGCAATAGCAAACGGGAGGCTAGTCATCGACTGGCCAATGCGGAACACTGCACTCTTCACAGGCAATCTCAACAAGGTGGAGTGAACTTAGAATTTCTTCAATCCTGGGAAATCCATGCCCTTCGACGACCCACCGTGCCGAGATCTCGCCGTAGCGGTCCGTAACGAAAACGCCGCGACGGCTCAGCCCGCACGCAGATAACCGCTCTTCTCCAAGAAACAGGCGTCGCCCGTGGCCGCCGAGGTCGAATCCAGAAATGATTTCGGGAGATGCGGAGTCGTGTAACACTGACGACGGTATTTCCGCGAAAACAAAAAGCGCCACCGCTTCATTCTCGCGCAAATCAGCGGCACGACTCGCGAGCGTGCGAACGAAGGCCTCGCACCTCGGACAGCTCGCATCGAGAAACGCGATTACGAGGTTTCTTTTCTGCTTGAAATCCCATGCACGCACCGTGCGGCCCTGCGGTGTGCGCAGAGTGAGCGGCGGGATGAGTTCCCGAGCATGCACCATGACGCCTCTTCATCCGTGGCCGCGAAATTCCGTCACGGCACCCGATCGATGCCCTGTTCCATGGTCGAATCTCCATGACTCCGAAAAACTCGATTAAGCATCGACTCCGATGAAGTGAAAAAGTCATCACGGCTTATGCTCGCCGACGGATCACGCCGGGGCGCGTCAGGTAAACCGCCATCGCGCGCGGCGGCCCATCCACATAACCGGATTGATGGTTACCTATTTTGCCTTCCGCTTCGGGCGCATCGCGTTTACCTGATTGGCCGTTATCAACTTGGCGTGGTTGCCCCACGAGGAGCGCACGTAGTTGATGATATCGGCGATTTCGGCATCATTTAACGTTTTGCCGAATGGCGGCATCGGGGTCGCGTACACCGTGCCGCCGGCGTTCTCACCGTGTAGCCCATGGAGCACCACATCGATCTGCTTGACCGGATCGGAATCCAACACCACGGCATTGCCCTTGAGTGTTGGAAACGCACCCGGTATGCCCTCGCCCGTGGCTTGATGGCACGCCGCGCAGTTGGTGGTAAACAACGTCTTCCCATTAGCCGCATTGAAGTGGTAAGGGCCCGGCGGGGCAGGAGGCGGGACAGCGCTCACTGCAGGCGTTGCCACTCCTGGCGGTGTGGCGGGGGCAACCTCGGATGCAGAGGTGCCGCCGGTGCGGACATCCAGAATGCCTACCGCACCAATCATCAGGTGCGCCATGTCGTGATCCACAAAGGCATACCCACCCGGCTTCGGGATGATCAGGTCGAAGATGGCGCCGGCGCCCGGCCCGACGGTGTAGGTGGAAACGTCACTCAGTGCGTGCGCGGCATCCTCGTCCGGGTACACCTTGTCAAAAATGGAGCCGATGACGTGGAACGAAGTCCATAAATTCGGACCCGCATCGACGAAGTAGATGCGAATGCGCTTGCCCGCGGTAGCCACCAGCGGATGTTCACGGTACTGGAAGGCAACCCCGTTGAAGACGACTTCATCGGGACGTTCGGCGAGCATTTTCTGGTAGTCGGGGCCCACAAGGCGGCCCGACACCTGCTGCGTGTACCACTCGCTTTGCTCGATCACGAAACTCTCGGCGGCGGGCGGCAGTGGCTTCTTCGGATCCACGACCATGACGCCATACATGCCATTGGCGACATGCAGCAGGATGGGCTGCGTTTCGCAGTGGTAGATGAAAGCACCCGGTACGTCCGCCACAAAAGAGAACTGGAGCGACTTGCCGGGCTGGATATCCACATAATGCAGGTTGGGCCGCGTCTGCGCGGCGTGGAAATCGATGGAATGCTGCATCGTGCCGTGGTTGGTCAGGGTCACGTTGACCGTCTGTCCCTGCCGCACGTGGAGGATCGGGCCGGGCACCGTGCCGCCGTAGGTCCACGCCTGATAATCCACACCGCTGGCGATGGCAATGTTGTCGTTCGTCACCACAAGATGGATGCTGACGCTGTTGCCCGTGCCGAGCAATGGTGGCAGGCGCGCATCCCGCGGCGCGGCGATGGGGGTGCTCGCTGCGAGCGAGAGCGGCGAAACCGCCGCGGCCGCGGCCTGGGGCGATGGCGCTTCCACGTTCAGGCTGCTGTGCAGGCCGAGCAGCAGCAGGATGACCAGAACTGCAATGCCAGCGAGTGCGGGCGCCTGCAGCCGCCAGGAAATCGGGTGCGCGGGATGCGTTAGGGTCGCGCCACGCGACTCGGCGATCCGGCGCCACCATGGCCAGCGCATCTCGATGTAATAGTCGAGGCTGTATGGACTCGGGCCCGAGCTGCTGTTGATGGCGATCAAGGCGATGAATAGGAGCACGTAGACAATACCCGTGCCCATGTTGGCAGCGCCCACTGCATAGGGGCCGCCAAAGCCCTCGGCGGTACTCCACACCAGCAGGCTGAACAGCGCCCCCGCAAAGTAAAGACTCTTGCGCGCGATTCCGAGCACCAGCGCGGCCGCCAGTGCAGTTGCGATGATGCGGGTCAGCCAGATAAACAGCCCGGCACGGGGCGTGACCAGCGCGATCCAAGTGTTGAACCAGAACGCGGACCAAGCAGGCTGACCTTGCGCGGCATTGCGCAAGTAGCCGACGTAATCAATGGCAAACTGGCCCGTCCACGCGAACCCGGCATTGACGACCCAGATGATGCCGAAGGCAACGCGCAACGCCGTTCGAGCCATCGCGCGCAAAGTTTCGGAATCCGTCGTTACATCCCGTGGCTGTGACATTGGGCTAATCGCGAGCGGCCTTGCGAGCATGTTTCTGGGCGTGATGACGCGGATTGAGGCCGCACCCGGCCGATGCCTGGCAGTAGCCAGCCAAACCCATGACGATAGCGAAGATGGCCACAGCGTAGGCGACGACCGCCAAGGTACTCTGAGTCGCTCCGACCCAGGCGAGGGTGAACAGGGCGATACTTACAGGGGCGGGGCCACTTTTCACTTGGTCGCTCCCGTTGCCACCCCAGCGCGCAGGCGCGCTGGGCCCCGGAGATGGTCGCTCGGAGGCCCGGCTTCCCACCCCAGCCCGGCTGCGACTTGCGGCAGAGGGTCGCCCGTTCTGCTCGTGGCGTTTCCAAGCTGCCTCCCATGGCGGACATCCTTTCCATCGGGACCTCGGAACCTTCCGCACGCTTGCACGCAAGCGACCAGATGCCTCGGGCCAGATGGCTGGAGCGCGCCCTGGAACGAAAGCGCGACAACCAGACCCAGCGGCCGGCACTGCTCGACATCAGCCGCGAGGCCCTCCACTACAAGGCGAAACTCGACTGTGACTGCCCCCGTTTTCCAGCTCCAGCCGTCGAGCATTGCGGTGCTAGCGTGGCCACAAATCAGCGTGTCTTTGCGGTCTTGTGCTTGTACCATTCCGCGTTTGTGGCGGCAAAGTTGTGCCACTTCTCAGGCAAGTCCTCCAAAGCAAAAATTGCGGTGACCGGACAGACCGGCACGCATGCACCACAATCGATGCACTCGTCCGGATTAATGTACAACTGTGTGTCCGACTGGAAGTCGGCTTCGTCTTTGCGTGGGTGAATGCAATCCACCGGGCAAATATCAACACAAGCTGTGTCTTTGACTCCGATGCACGGTTCAGCAATAACGTATGCCATTTCGGGTTCCCCTTGCTGTGGGTTTTGAAACGAACGTAAAGTCCATCCTCCACTTCGCAGATTCCCAAGTGGGAATGTCGTTCTGCGCTAGGACCTCAGGCCGCAGTCTGCTCAATACCCCAGCACCTGAGCCTCTGCGAAAAGAATACGCCAACACAGTTAGAGCGAGCGTGACAAAAGTCACAGCGGACACATCGACTCTCTCGTGATACTCAGCGAGCTTTGCGACATCGCGAATGACAGATGTCACCTCAAGCGAGACAAAAAACTCATTGCACGTGATGCGGACCATTCGGTACAAACCCTGTTTCGCGCCAAGGTGAAGTTTTCCCAATCGAGGAAGGGCGACGTACGGCACACCGGGTCCCGTCGAGATGCGATTCCACTTACTGCACCCACGCCGAACTAGCTTCTTGCTAATTGTCTCCGCCATGCTGGTTCTCACGAGCGGCAATCAAAAGGGTCTTCGCGGCGAACCGCTGCCAACACAATCGGCACAGGAATTCTCCCCGCAGGTTTCGCCGCAGCGAGGTGAGCTGCTTTTCAGCGGCCAAATTCACTTTCAGAACGGAGGCCCGGCTTGCAGCGCCTGTCACAGCATAGCGGGGCTTCCTTTCCCGAATGGTGGCACCCTTGGACCCAATCTGACGCACGAATATGAAAAACTCGGCCCCGAGGGCACGGATATTGCTCTTAAAACTCTATTTTTCCCGACCATGGTGGCTCTCTACGATCCACATCCGCTGACCGTGATGGATCAAGCAGACCTGAAGGCCTTTCTCAAACAGGCTAGCTCCCAACCCCCCTCGCGGGATATAACCCCACTTGCCGGCGTGATTGCACTCTGCGGGTGCGCAGGGCTCATCGTGATTACCTGGGGAGTGTGGCGTGATCGCTTGCAGGGCGTACGCCGCACACTCGTCGCAAAAGCCAGAAGCAGAGGAGTTATTCCCTCGTGAGCTGGATCAAGGACATCTTCAACCCGAACCTGCGGAAGTGGGAGGAGTTCTACCGGAACCGCTGGCAGCACGACAAGGTGGTGCGGAGCACGCACGGAGTGAACTGCACGGGCGGCTGTTCGTGGAATATCTACGTAAAAAATGGAATCGTGACCTGGGAGATGCAGGCGCTCGACTATCCGAAATTGGAACCAGGGCTTCCCATGTACGAACCGCGCGGCTGCCAACGGGGGATTGTTTTTTCATGGTACATCTACAGCCCGTTGCGAGTGAAGTATCCCTACCTGCGTGGCGTGTTAATGGATTTCTGGCATGAGGCGCGTTCAAAATACGAAGACCCTGTTAAGGCTTGGGCTTCCATCGTCGAAGACGAAGAATCGCGCCGGCGCTATCAACAGGCGCGGGGCAAGGGAGGGTTTCGTCGCGCGAGTTGGGATGAATGCCTCGAACTGGTTTCCGCATCGATGCTCTACACCGCCAAGAAATATGGCCCTGACCGTGTGATTGGATTCTCGCCGATACCCGCAATGTCCATGCTGAGCTATGCCGGCGGCTCCCGGTTTATGCAGTTGTTTGGCGGTGTCCTCTTAAGTTTCTACGATCTCTACGCTGATTTTCCGCCAGCCTCTCCCGAAACCTGGGGAGAGAAAACGGACGTTGCCGAGAGCGCGGACTGGTTCAACAGCAAGTACATTGTGACGGTGGGAAGCAACCTCAGCATGACCCGCACCCCTGATGTGCATTTCGTCGTCGAGGCGCGCGGGCACGGAGCCAAGCTCGTGGTGCTTTCTCCCGATCTCAGCCAGGTCTCGAAATTCGCCGATTGGTGGATTCCAGTTCACGCGGGCATGGACGGGGCGCTGTGGATGGCTGTGAATCACGTCATCTTGAAAGAGTTCTACTGTGACCGGCAGGTCCCCTATTTTGTGGACTATCTCAAACGCTTCTCCGACGCGCCATTTCTGGTTGAGTTGAAGAAGGAAGGTGACAGCTACTCCCTCGATAAATTTCTGCGTGCCAACCGATTAAGCCGCTACGGTGACGCCCAAAATGGCGATTGGAAACTGCTGGTATTCGATGAGACCAAGCAGGAGGCCAAAATGCCCAAGGGCGCGATCGGTTTCCGTTGGCAGACTCAGAAGGGCGACTGGAATCTGCAGATGAAAGACGGGCTCGACGATTCGGAGATCCATCCGCAGCTAAGCCTGCTGGATGGGCACCATGACGTTGTTTCCGTCCAATTTACCGATCACACGACAGGCCGGGCTTCAGCGCGCGGAGTGCCTGTTCGCTACATCGATACGAAAGAAGGACGAGTCGTAGTCACCACCGTGTTCGATCTTCTGCTGGCCGAGTTGGGGGTTTCTCGAGGGCTTTCCGGTGAATACCCGAGTACGTACGATGAGGAGGAAAGCGCCTACACGCCTGCGTGGCAAGAGAAATTCACAGGCGTGGGCCGGAACACGATCGTGCAGCTGGCCCGGGAGTTTGCGACCACCGCGGAGAAGACCAAGGGCAAGTGCACGATTATTGTGGGCTCGGGAGTGAATCACTGGTATCACAGCAACCTGTATTACCGATCGGCGATCACGACGCTGGTTGTTTGCGGATGCGTGGGAGTCAATGGCGGCGGGCTGAATCACTACACAGGTCAGGAAAAACTAACACCGATGGCATCCTGGTCCACTCTGGCAATGGCGCTGGATTGGACGCGCCCGCCGCGGCTGCAGAATGGCCCGTCATTTCACTACGTCCACAGCGATCAGTGGCGTTACGAAAAAGGCTTCCCCGATGGCCCTCCGGCCAGCGGGCCCTTTTCAAAACAACACATCATCGACATCCAAGCTGCGGCTGTGCGCCAGGGCTGGCTGCCGTTCTATCCACAGTTCAACCGGAATCCGATTGATTTGGTAGATGACGCCAGAGAATCCGGCGCCAGAACGCCAAAGGAGATCATTGATTGGACCGTGGAACAACTCAGGACGCGCCGGCTCCGATTCGCGGTTGAAGACCCGGACGCACCGGAGAACTGGCCGCGGGTGTGGCTCATCTGGCGTGCGAACGCCCTCCACGCGAGCGCCAAGGGACACGAGTACTTTCTACGGCACTACCTCGGAACGCATGATAACGCCATCGCCGGCGAGGTAGCCCCCGACTCAGCCGAAGACGTGGTATGGCGCGAGGAAGCACCAAAGGGAAAGATGGATCTAGTGGTTGACTTAAACTTTCGGATGGATACTTCCGCGCTTTATTCCGACGTGATCCTTCCTGCGGCAAGCTGGTATGAAAAGAACGACCTGAACACAACCGATCTGCACTCGTATATTCACCCCCTGGGAGCCGCGGTTCCTCCTTGCTGGGAGTCGAAGACGGATTGGGATATCTTCCGATCTCTCGCCCAGAAAACCAGTGAATTGGCACGTGTTCACTTTCCGCAGCCTTTCGAGGAACTGGTTGCCACGCCTCTGTTACACGACACGTCGGATGAGATCGCGCAGCCGGTAGTTCTCGACTGGATGAAGGGCGAGTGCGAGCCGATTCCAGGACGTACCATGCCGCACCTACATGTCGTCGAACGCGATTACGCCACTTTATTCCATCGCTTCAATTCTCTCGGGCCGAAAATCAAGGAGGACGGCGTCGAGGACCACGGTGTCCATATCCCTGTTGCCGATCTCTACGATGAATTTGCCAGAATGGTCCCGTCATATGAATGGGCTGGGGCGAAATATCCTTCCCTGGTCGATCCGCTGCACGCCGCCAACATGGTGCTGCACTTTGCGCCGGAAACAAACGGCGAGGTCGCCTACCGTGGCTTTAAAGCTCGCGAGCAAGAGGTAGGTCTGCCGCTGGTGGATCTAGCCGAACCCTCTCGCAGCGTACGCTGCGATTTCGACAATATTGTGCAACAGCCTCGGCGCATCCTCACCAGCCCCTGCTGGTCTGGAATCGTCAACAACGGACGGGCCTATTCGGGCTACGTGCAGAATGTAGAGAGGCTTGTTCCCTGGCGCACGCTGACCGGCCGGCAACATCTCTATCTCGACCACGAAGCCTACCGCGCCTTTGGCGAATCGCTCGCCACGTTCAAACCACCCATCACACTGGCAAACACACTTAATATCGTAAAGAGTTCGCCTTCCGACAAATCATTGACGCTTGCGTGCATCACCCCGCACGGAAAATGGCATATCCATTCCACTTATTCTGACGATCTCCGCATGCTCACACTGTCGAGAGGAATCGAGCCCTTCTGGCTCAATGACCGGGACGCCGCAGAGATGGGAGTGCAGGACAACGACTGGGTCGAAGCCTACAACGACAACGGCGTGATCGTTACCAGGGCGGTTGTGAGCGCGCGGATCCCGCACGGGCTGTGCATCTTCTATCACGCACCCGAGCGCACAATTGCATTTCCCAAGGCGCCCAGCCGGGATTTTAAGAGGGGCGGAGGAACGAACAGCGTGACTCGATTGCGAATCAAGCCGGTTTTGATGGTGGGAGGATACGCGCAACAATCGTATCGCTTTAACGATTACGGCCCGCCCGCTTCAGACCGGGACACATACGTGATCGTGCATAAGCTGGAAGGCAAGCCGAAACTGGACTGAACCGAATCGGGGGAATCGTGAACGTACGCTCTCAAGTCTCCATGGTATTTCACCTCGACAAATGCATCGGGTGCCATACGTGCAGCCTAGCCTGCAAGAATCTGTGGACCGACCGTCCTGGCACGGAATACATGTGGTGGAACAACGTGGAAACCAAACCAGGGACTGGTTATCCCACCCTTTATGAAGATCAGGATCAATATGCGGGCGGATGGGAACTCCGCGATGGCAAGCTCGAGCTGAGGCTAGGCAGTCCCGCTACAGAACTTGTCAACATCAGCTTCAATCCCAAACTTCCTGCTCTGGACGACTACTACGAGCCTTGGACCTACCGCTATGGCGACGTGATGAACGCTCCACTCGGGGATGACCAGCCCGTTGCTAAACCGATTTCGATGATCACGGGGAAAGAGATGCAAATTGAGGCCGGCCCGAACTGGGACGACGATCTGAGTGGTTCGTCGATTTACGCGGCCAATGACCCGAACTTCAAAGTCCTGAGCGACGTAGAACGGCAACAATTTTTCGAGATGCAGCAGTTGGTCTATTTCTATCTCCCGCGCATCTGCAATCATTGCCTTAATCCAAGCTGTGTGGCGGCTTGTCCCAGCGGAGCGATTTACAAGCGCGGTGAAGACGGCATCGTGCTCGTGAGCCAGGAAAAATGCCAAGGATGGCGGATGTGCGTCTCAGGTTGCCCTTACAAGAAGGTCTATTTCAACTGGAGCACCGGAAAAGCCGAGAAGTGCATTCTGTGCTATCCCCGTCTTGAAACCGGTCAGGCGCCCGCCTGCTTTCACTCGTGCCCTGGACGAATTCGTTATCTTGGTGTGGTCCTTTACGATGCGGACCGCATTGAGGCCACCGCGTCCCGGCCAGACAACGAGTTGGTTGAAGCACAGCGAGAGATGATCCTCGATCCTTTTGATGCTGAAGTGATTCGTCAAGCGCGTGCGAATGGAATCGACGATAAAGTGATCGAATCGGCGCAGAAGTCGCCAACCTTCAAATATGTAAAGCGCTGGAAGCTGGCGTTGCCCCTTCATCCCGAGTGGCGGACACTTCCGATGTTGTTTTACGTTCCGCCGCTGCTTCCCGTGACCGCTTCGCTGATTCAAGGCAACTATGAACTAGCATCGGATTTCTTTAGCTCTCTTGCCAGTGCGCGCCTTCCGATCCGTTACATGGCAAGTCTATTTTCAGCGAATGATGAAAACATGGTGATCGACGTTTATAAGAAACTTTTCGCCGTGCGGCTGTTCAAACGGTTCGAAACCGTGGGCGATATTCCCCAGGAACAGGTTACTCGTGCACTCGAGGAAACCAAACTCACGCCTGAGGAGATCGAGGAAATCTATTATTTGACCTCGGTAGCTTCCTTTGATGAGCGCATGGTCATTCCGCCGTTCCTGCGTGAAACTGCCATCGAAATGGTCGGCGATCCGCAAATCTTCCAGGAAGAGCAAGGCACGGGATTTGTGGAATTCCCAAAACGAGGACTGTAAGAGATGAGTGCCTATTTATTGTTTGCGGAAGTGCTGGATTATCCCGGTCCTGAGCTCTCCCGGCGAGTGAGCGAGTTAGCTTGCGAACTCGCAATCGAGCTACCTCAGGCGGAGGGACTCATCAAGACGTTTCAAGGGTCGCACGAGTCGATGGGGACAGCTAAGCTGCAAGAAATCTACACGAGGACTTTCGATATGCAGCCGGATTGTACGCCGAACCTCGGCTACCATCTTTTCGGTGAAGACCAGCGGCGCGGCGTGTTTTTGGCGAAGCTGAACGAGCTATATCAGCAAGCGAAGGTCGATACGGGAAACGAACTGCCAGATCACGTCTGTTTCTTGCTTCGCTATCTGGCGACCGGACTCGGGACAGAAGAAACCACGGATATCATCACGGATTGCCTGCTCCCCGCCGTGTCGAAGATCGCTCACAGAGTTGATGCGCCGTCGAATCCCTACCGTGGCGTTCTCGATGCGCTGCTGCTGTGGCTCGAAAAGGAATCCGGAGGCCTAAGCATGTCCGGTGAGATGAACATTAACAAAACGGAAGCCATTGCGGGACGGGGATAAAAGTCACGCATGAACGCGTTTTTCTTCATTGCAGTGCCTTATCTGGCCATCGTGCTTGCTATCGGCGGTGGAACCTACCGTTTCTATGCCCGACGGTTCACGTACTCCAGTCTGTCGTCGCAGATACTCGAAAATCGCCGCCTCTTTTGGGGTTCGGTATCGTGGCACTATGGGATTTCTTTGATTCTGCTGGCGCACTTGCTCGCAGCTTTGTTTCCTGCCGCTGCCGCTTTCCTGCTCGGCGGTCGAATCCGCCTCATGGTGCTCGAGTTCACGGGCATGGCGCTGGCTCTGTACGCTCTGTTTGGCATCGTGATTCTGATTGTCCGCCGACTTCCGACCGATTCGCTCGTTCGACGAGTCACGTCCCGGATGGATGGCGTGTTGCTTTTCGCCTTGCTTCTTCAGGTTGCCACCGGTTTCAGCGTTGCGCTTCTCGACCGATGGGGCGGCTTGTGGTATCTCAAGACAGCCGTACCGTGGTTTTGGTCACTCGTCCGCTTGCGGCCGGACTACAGCACCGTGGCCTTCCTTCCAGGGTTCGTGAGGTTCCATTTCGTTTTTGGCTTTGTCGTGATCTTGCTGTTTCCCTTTAGCCGGCTGGTGCATGTTGTTAAGTTTCCCCTTCATTATCTTTGGCGCCCGCATCAGGTCGTAATTTGGAATCGCCGGCCCGGCCGTACCACCGGTGATTAGAGGTCGCGAAATGGTGGATCAATCAGAATCGAACTGCAAATCGTGCGAACAAAACCGCCGTCGTTTTTTAGTCCGTTTAAGTGTTTTTCTGGGATCCCTCGGCGCCACCATCGTGGCCATTCCCGTCATCGGCTTTCTGCTTGGTTTGCGGCGCTCGACTAAAATTTGGCGAGTTGTGGGCCACGTGAAGGATTTTCAAATTGGTTCGACAATCCTGGTTGCCTTTGAAGACCCGTCGCCGCTGCCCTGGTCGGGCGTAACGGCGGGAACAGCAGCGTGGCTCCGCCGCATTAGTGACAACGAATTCATCGCGTTCTCGGTGGACTGCACCCACCTCGGCTGTCCCGTACGCTGGCTGCCGGGAGCCAATCTGTTCATGTGCCCGTGCCACGGGGGGGTGTTCTACGCCGATGGAACAGTGGCCTCCGGACCTCCACCCCGGCCTCTTTTTCAGTATCCGGTACGATTGCAGGGAGACCAAGTTCAGATTTTGACGAGCCCTCTGCCAATCGCCTGAATCAACAGGAGAACCGCTGCATATGTGGAAGCGAGCGTGGGAGTGGTTTGACGACCTCACGGGAACCTCGAAATGGCTGATCCCGCTCCTGCGTCACCCGGTCCCTCCCGCAAAGAAATCTGCGTGGCTCTATGTTTTGGGGAGCGCCACGCTATTTGTGTTCATACTGCAGATCGTGACTGGGATCTCGCTCGCCAGCGCCTACGTTCCTTCATCGGGTGAGGCTTACCACAGCCTGCTGTTCATCAGCGGTACAACCCTGGGGCGCATCGTCCGCGGCCTTCACTATTTCGGCGCCTCCGCGATGGTCATTCTCATTGGCGTGCACGCGGCGCGCGTGTATCTAATGGGATCGTACAAGTATCCGCGGCAAGTGAACTGGCTCACAGGAGTTGGATTGTTGATTTTGACGCTCCTGATGGCATTCACGGGACAATTGCTGCGTTGGGACCAGACCGGCTTCTGGACCGCAGTCGTTGCCGCTGAACAGGCTGGAAAGACTCCTTTCATTGGAAATTGGCTGGGGCATTTCATCTTAGCTGGCGATACCGCGGGAGGCGCCACGCTCAGCAGGTTTTTTGCGGCGCACGTGTTTTTTATTCCCGGGCTCATGTTTGGCCTTCTAGGGTTCCACCTCTATCTCGTCATCCACAATGGGATTTCCGAACCGCCGAAGGCGGGCCGCCCTGTCGATCCAAAGACATATCGCCGCTGGTACCACGATCTATTGGCTGGAGAAGGCGAACCGTTCTGGCCCGACGCCGCATGGCGGGACGTCGTCTTCGGTTTTCTCGTGATCATAACGATCGTGATTCTAGCCGTCGTTGTGGGGCCTGCGCCTCTCGGCAAACCACCTGACCCCACCATTGTTGGAGCTTCGCCCCGTCCGGATTGGTATTTCCTCTGGTACTACGCGTTGCTTACGCTGATTCCAAGGTGGTCTGAAAACTACGTCATCATTTTGGCGCCACTGATTTTTGGATTACTCCTAATTGCCCTGCCGTTTGTGGCTAGCAAAGGTGAGCGGAGTCCATTGCGCCGCCCGTGGGCCATTGTGATCGTCGCCACCATTATGATCGTGATTGCGGTTTACGGACATTGGGGCAAGCTCGCGCCTTGGTCGCCACGGCTGGAAGCTCAACCGCTGCCCGAATCGGTAGTCGGCGTGGCGAGCGGCCCAGCGGCGGAGGGTGCGCAGGTGTTTTACAACAAGGGCTGCGAGTTTTGTCACATGATTGCTGGTTACGGAGGAATCCGTGGGCCGGACCTGACTTATGTAGGTGATCGCATGACGGCCGACCAGATCAAGACGAGGGTCTTCAGCGGCGCTGAAAACATGCCCTCCTATAACGGCAACATAACGGCGCAACAGCTGGCATCGCTTCTTGCCTTTCTCGAATCGCGCCAGCGCAGGCCGATCGCGGAGCGCGCAAGACCGTGAGCTTTTCCAGAACGGATGGGTGTAACCGAACGGGGAGTTGAGAATGAAGATAGACGTATCAACAACGATCAAGGACATTGTTGCGGAGGTACCCAACGCAATCGCCATTTTACGGAACTTCGGGATTAGCCTCGACCGTGAGGAGGACCGGGCGCTCGGCCTCGCGTGCCAGTCTGCGGGGGTCCCTGTGGAGGATGTGGTCTGCTCACTCGATCAGGGCGGCTTGCCTCAACCGGAAACCGATACAGCGAGATGGGACGATGCTCTCCCATCTAGCCTGATCGCGCACATTGTCGAGAAGCACCATGCGTATTGCCGCGGGGAACTCGGACGGCTTGAGCAATTGCTGAGGACCGTCGTCCACACGCACGGGGATCGCCACCCGGAGCTACGTCGCATTCAGACCGTGTTCATCAAAATGGCAACCGATCTGAAGCAGCATTTGCTCAAGGAAGAACAGACGCTCTTCCCGATGATCGTGCGCATGGAAGAAGCGCACCGCCGCCAAACGGCCCCGCCCAGATTCCCGTTCGGCACGATCGCGAATCCGATCCGCATGATGATTCTGGAGCATGATACCGGCGACCACGAACTCGATGAAATTCGCAAGCTAAGCTCCAATTACATTCTTCCAGCCGAGGCAGGCGCCGATTATCAAGCGCTGATCGAGGGTTTGCAAGGTTTCGAGCAGGACATGAAACAACACGTTTTTCTCGAAAATGATCGTCTGTTTCCCCGCGCGATTGCCCTCGAACAAGAGGGCACCACCGGTCGAAGCGCGCAGCCGTGATCGCCACCTCCGGTGGGGTGCGAACCAGGCTGGCTCGTCGTTCGCGCGCGTGTTTCGAGCCGGGCACGACTTGTGAAAATTGAATCAAGACGCGAGATCGGAAGCCGCACGAATCCTTTCACCAAAGGGATTCGAAACCTTCAGCCTGCCTACTTTGCGCTCGTCATGGCTACCGGGATCGTGGCCATCGCCGCGCAACTCCAGGGCATGGCAGTGGTCGCCAAGGCGCTCACCTGGGTAAATGCACTGGCATTCATCGTTCTCTGGCTGTTGACGCTCGGGCGGATCGCCTTCTATTCAAGAGAATGTTTTGCGGATTTAATCGATCACGCCCGAGGCGTCGGTTTTTTCACGGTTCCTGCCGGTACAGCCGTCCTGGGGTCGGAGTTGGTGATCGTCTTCGGAGAATATCGCCTGGCGTTCGTTCTATGGTTCCTGGCCGCAGCTCCGTGGGGATTCCTGACCTATGTAATTTTCACCGCCTTCACGGTAAAGGAGCAGAAGCCATCGCTCGCTGAAGGTATCAACGGTGGGTGGTTGCTCGCGGTTGTGGCCACGGAGGCGGTCTCCCAGTTGGCTACTCTGCTGTCGCCCATGTTCGGTGTCTATCAGCAACACCTTCTGTTCCTCTCTCTGTGCTTATGGCTTTGCGGCGGAATGCTGTACATATGGATGATCTCGCTGATTTTTTATCGCTATACTTTCTTCACCTTTTCGTCGTCGGACCTCATGCCCCCTTATTGGATCAACATGGGCGCCGTGGCCATCTCCACGCTCGCCGGAGCGCTGCTGATCCAGCATATCTCCGACGCTCCTTTCCTGACCGGTATGCTCCCATTCCTGAAGGGTTTCACAGTGTTCTTCTGGGCGACGGCAACCTGGTGGATTCCGATGCTCGTAATTCTGGGTGCCTGGAGGCACGGGTACAAGCGCTTCAAACTCGCTTACGATCCGCTCTATTGGGGGCTGGTGTTCCCGCTCGGCATGTACACGGTTTGTACCTTTCGGCTTTCTGAAGTCACCGACTTGCCGTTTCTTCTCTTCGTTGTTCACGGCTTCGTGTATGTGGCGCTCGCGGCCTGGCTGATCACGTTTCTCGGATTGCTTCACAGACTTGTTACCACCTCTTTCGCGAAATAATCTCGTGGGATTGCTCACCACAATTCTGCGTGAATACAGGAAGGCAGGGACGCCCCCGCGCAGTTGATGCCGCCGCATCGATGTCGATGGAGTCACCAGACGATCATGGGAATTCAGCGAAGAGTTCTCTAGGCGAGACGGAGAGTAAGCGTCGTTCGGAGGCCGCCTTGACCGCGCGGTCGACTATGCAGCGTGAGTTGATTCTGTGGAACGATCAGCGACCACGTTCCAGGGCAGCAGTTCCGCGATGCGGCTAATCGGATGGTCATCGACGCGCGAGAGCACCTCGCGCAAGTACGTTTAGGGATAAACATCGTTTAGTTTGGCTGTGCCGGACAGGCTCTAGCAGCTTGTTGAAAAACCCACTCCTTGTGCAACTTTAATTGAAAGAACTCGTCTGAAGTGAAGAAGGTCAAGGAGACGAGCGAATGCGCGGAGACGATAACCAGCAGGAAGGAATGTTCAGCTA
>JBOGMW010000130.1:0-31055 GCA_050746805.1 Candidatus Acidiferrales bacterium
CGAGTTGCTGTGATAGGTTCTTTTCACGGCGGTTCTCTCTCCTTTCGAGGATTTTGCAGCCCGATTCTATGCGAATCGGGTCTGAGAACCGCCGCTCAACCTCTAACGGAATACTGGACACCCTCCAGAGCTTTCAGATGTCTGTTATGTCTGGTTAAGACCGACGATTGGCTTTCTCTACCCTGAGCACTTCGCAGGAAAGTTGACACCTAAGAAAAAAGAGTGCGTGGCGGCCGCGTATCGACAGGGTGGAAAACCGGCGGCGACGAAGTTTTATGAAGACTGCCTTTTTAGTTCACTTCAGCAAGCCCATCGTGTCACAAAGCCGCGAGGCATTCTCGTTATGGTCTATGCACACAAGACCACGTTGGGCTGGAGCACCCTGATTGATGCCATTCGTCGCGCCGAATATGAGGTTACTGAAGCATGGCCACTGGACACAGAAGCAAAAGAACGCATCGCACACCAAGGAGATGCGGCACTGGCTTCCAGTATATTTCTTGTGGCGCGAAAGCGCGAAGGAGATTCAATTGGCAAATACGAGGACGTACGGCCAGAGCTCGAAGCAACTATACACGAGCGCGTGTCGGCGCTTTGGGAAATGGGCATTTCTGGCCCAGACTTGCTGATCGCGAGTGTCGGCGCGGGTCTGCGTCCATTCACACGGCACCGAACGGTGCAGTACGCTAATGGCGAGGAAGTTCCGGCAGAGAGGTTCTTGGCGGAAGTTGAAACGGTCGTGCTTGACGTGGTCTTAGCCCGGCTTTCCGCAGACGTAGGAACAATTGCCGGGCGTTATAGCCTGGTTGGTGTCGATTCAGCAAGCCGCTTTTACATTCTCTGGCGGTATACGTACCACTCAGAAGAGCTCGATTCCGGGGAAGCGATAGTTTTTGCCAATGGAACTCACGTGGAGCTAGACAGCCAACATGGTTTGGCATCCGGCTCCCGTGCCCTAGTCGAAAAAAAGAAAAAGAGGTATCGATTGCTTGACTATTCCGAGCGCGGTCATGACCCACTGCTCGGAATGCCCTCGGAAGATGGGCAATCAGCCCCCCTGATTGACTCTTTGCACCGTTTACTGTGGCTGATGGAGCGGCACCCATCCAATCTTGGTGAATTCTTGCGAGAAGCGCGCCCGAACACGGAGCAATTGCGTCTCGTTGCACAGGCTCTGGCCGGTCCATCACTCAAGGGCGGCGAATTAGGCCAAGTTGCATCTGGCAGCGAGCTGGCCGCGCTCACAAAACTGACGGCAAACTGGCGCAGCGTCGTGGAAGACGCAGCAGATGCGGCTGTAGGCCCTCTTTATAGAGGTACAAGGAAGAGCGGATAGACTGAACACTGATCCTGGACGCAGGAGAGACTAGCTGATGAATGCGAAGCCTGATAACACTCCACTGGGCATCAAACCCTGGGTACAGATAGTTCAAGTCCATCCAGACGTGGATTCGCCCAATTTCTCCGAGGACATTTTCGCGCTCGATCTTGGTCCACTAGCCGATGGGAACAAGAGTGTCCCCGCTGTATATCGTGACGCTGAACACTTTTTCCGTGTGTCGTATCCAACGAAGGGTCTGCGTTCGCTTTTGGAGGATGTTCTTTCTCGCCTCAGCGGCGGCACAGGCAATCGCATTCTCAAGTTGCTCACTCCATTCGGCGGCGGGAAATCACACACACTGGCATCTCTGTTTCACGCGGCACACAACCGGAAGGCGTTGGATGTTCTGCCCGAGGCCCAAGGGTTCCCCAGGCCAACCAATGTTCGAACGGCAGTTTTTGATGGCCAGTTTTTCGACGCGACCAAGGGCAAGGAAATTCCCGGCGAGAAGTTCCGCGCGCAAACCATGTGGGGCTGGATCGCTTGGTCTCTGGGAGGCAAGAAGGGTTACGAGTTCATGCGCCAGCAGGATGAGGCACGCGTCGCGCCCGGTGCTGACGAGATCATGGCGCTATTGGCAGAAGGCCCGAACCTCATCCTACTTGACGAGGTCTTGCAATATCTCATCAGCGTTGGCGGCATCAAGGTTCATCAGACAACGCTACGGGATGAAACGATGAGTTTCTTGCACCGGCTCACAGGTGCAGTTGGGAACTCGTCAAATACAGCATTGGTTTTCTCTTTGCAGTCCAGCAAACGCGAATCGCTTGAGTATGTAAACCTCCTTCAGACAGTGGACCATCTCGCGGCGCGCAAGGATCAGCTTCGCGAGCCGGTCGAGGGGAACGAAGTTCTCGCAGTGATTCAACGGCGTCTGTTGGCGCGTATTCCCACAACCGACGAAGCCACTCCTGCCGCAAACGCATACCAGGAAATCGTAACACAGATGAAGCGCGGCTATGCCAAGGGCGCTGCTGAGGAACGACAAGCGGAAGAAGAAGGACTTGCCCTGCGAGAGCGCATCCGCGCAGCATATCCGTTTCATCCTGCATTGATCGATGTGATGAGAGAGCAGTGGGCTGCAATTCCTGATTTCCAGCGCACGCGCGGAGCACTCCGTTTTTTGGCGGCCTGCCTGCGTGCTGCGAAAAAAGAGGAAAAAAGCCGTGCGGTGCTTGGCCCGGGTGATGTGCCGATCTACGACGCCGAAGTTCGACTTGCGTTCTTCAAGGAGATTGGGCAGCAGGCAGATTTCCAAGCCGTGCTGGAGCATGATCTGATTGGAGCAAACGCTCGCGCACGCCGTATTGATGATAGGCGGACCAAAGAAAGCCCATCCGAAACAGGAAAACGAGCCGCTTTCCGCCTCGCCACCGCGATCCTGATGTATTCGTTCGGCGGTCTGCGGCGCGATGGTGCGAACGGTACGGAGTTCCTTCCACCTGGAATCGCCGAAGCCGACTTACTCTCGGTCTGTGTTGGGCCAGACCTCGACAGCACAACAGCTCTAGCCTGCTTGAAAGAACTCAAGGAGCAGTGTCTCTACTTGCACTTTGACGGTGTCCGATACTGCTTCAAGAAAGATCCGAATGTCACGCTGCTGATCGAGCAGGAGTCCAACGCGGTTGCGCGAGACGAACGTCAAGTAGAAGAGCGTATCAAAGAAATGCTGGAAGCCCGGATCACGGGCCGCAATGCCGTCGTCTGGCGTGCAAAGTCAGGTGATATTCCTGACAAGGAACCGTCCTTCATCATCGCGTATATGCCCCTGGACTTCGGCATTGACGCGCGCACGGGGCGCGAAGCGGCGGCCAAGGAGATATTTGAGAACTACGGCAGTTCTCTACGAAAATACCGCAACGGGTTTGGACTGGCCGTTCCCGCAGCCGAACAGATTGAAATTCTTCGCCGCTCCGTTCGTTACCTGCTCGCTATCGAGCATGTCCAGGAAAAACCGAAGATGCACAACATCACCGATGAACAGAAATCACAATTGCGCGAACGACAGCGGACCGAAAGGGCGGCTGCGGAATCGGCCCTTCTGAAGCTCTACGCCGAGGTGTGGCTGCCCAAAGTGACTGCTGATGGGATCGTGATTGACGTCGCCGCCGTGGGTGGTCGCCCGTTGCAAACCACTCTGGATGGGGACAAGCACGCGCGAGTACACGACCGGATCATGGAACTACTGGTTGACCTCCAGCGCCGGGTATTCACTACGATGAACCCGAGCAAGATTATCGAGCTGTTCAAACTCGGGGAAGGTACTCCAATAACGCTTGGGATCAGTATTCCCGATTTGGTTGATGGATTCTATTCGTTCCTCGGCTTTCCCAGGTTGGTCAACAGCACGGTAGTCAAGAAGACCATTTCGCGCGGTATCCAGGAAGGTTTTTTCGGCTATTACTCGGGCTCGATTCCTGTACTCGGCAACGATGGAAAATATCAAGTGCCACTGGCCCGTGTACGCTTCAACTCGACGGTCGGCGAAGACGAGATCGACATGGATTCGGGTTTCCTAATGATGCCTCAGGCAGTGCCTGTGGCGGCGACATCACCGGCCAGTGCTAACACAGCGCCCACGGGTGTGGCACCAGGTGCGTCGGGTATCGATCCCACAGTGATCCTCACTCCGGTTCCTGGCATCCCAAGCGGTGCATCACCCTCCGAGGCGTCGGGTGCGCAGAAGTCTGTTGAAATCAATTTCGCAGCCGACCGCAACCAGTTGTTCTCAGCATGGAACGCCATCGCGAACCTCGCGGATCTGGCAGGCAAGGTAAACGTCACAGTTCGTGCTGATTCTGCCGACGGGTTCGACAAAAACAAACTCCAGAACGGCGTCCTAGAGCCGCTGCGTGAGTCTGACTTAATCAAGTAGTTTCCAGAGGGACTTGATGCCACTTCGAAGACTGCGGCGAGTCTTGGAGGCAAATTATCGGGTACGGATTGAAAGCAGCAACGATCTGCTTGCTAGCGTTAACCGCAAAGTGGAAAAGCGGAGACGAGAACTGCAACTGAAGGGCGCACCGCCTGCAGTTTTCAAGAATGCTACTGTCCTCGGCGCTCTGCAGGGGCGGCGTGATTGGAATATTCGGGCCATCGACCTTCTCCACAAGATCGGATTTCTGACCACACCGAGTTGGGCGAATATGGCTCGCCTTAGTGCGAGTTGGGCCACACGCCGGTACTTCTGGGCAATCGCTGAGCCTTTGCCCCAAGGTACGAACCTCCGCCTTAGCGATGACGCCAGGAGAATGGATTTCCATCAAAAGACTCTCCTTTCAGATGAGTTCGGCATTGGGATGGCTGGCCTTCTGATAGAGAAATTTTTCGAGGCCGGATCATTCGTCGATATATCGATTGCACTAGATGATCCGGCTGCATACCAGGACATAGAACGTGAAGGGGACGCGCAACCCGACTATCTGATGTGGGGCGACGAAGGCAACTCTCCGTATTACGTTGTCGAGTGCAAAGGTAGCCAGTGCAATAAGAACACCAGTTATGACCAGTTGCGGAGAGGTCTCGAACAGGTTCCTTCGGTAGTGTTCGGAACTGGGCCACGACAGGTTGTGACCGTCGTCGTTGCCACATGTTTGTTGGATGACGGCACCGACGTATTCGTGCTCGACCCGCCTCCTGATGGACCTGATGACGACGATCCTGAAAAGCAGTCATCGGAAAGGGTTTCAGAGCGAACAGGAAAGAGGACTTGGCGAATCCGCAATCCTGACGCATTCCACGAGCGGACGGTGATCGCCGAAGAATCAAACCTGCTGAAATGGGCCGGGCAATATCAGACCGCTACCGTCCGAGATCGGCGACTGGAAAGAATCCAGGCCGAGGTGATGGCGATGCCGAACGCACCGCTCGAAACCAAGAGAACGAATTACGGAAATTTCCTTGGAATTGAGCAGGCGCTCTTCCCTGATTTAGGTGCGCGGAATCTTAGAATGTTTACTGGCGTGGATCAGGAGTTACTCGAGTCGCTAATTCAGGACCGTCGGCGCGGAGAACCTGGTGCCAGGCCAGTTGAACAGCGGGGACGATTGGAACGGCAGCCGCCAGACCACCTCCCCGCAAACATGAGCGTGAGCCGCAACGGTAGTTGCATGATTGTCGAAGGACTTTAGTCATTACTCGCATTTCATTTATCGTGGCACGTTAGTATGAGGGTCACACTGATAGGTTTCCTGGAAGGCCTGCGCTAGCACACGGCTGCGCCAGTCGCAAACTTCTCTCCTGTCACACCCGTTGCCATCCGCTCCAGCCTCCTAAGACATGCTGCATCTTTCCGTCCTCCTGTGGGCGCGGCGCTTTGGTTCCTCTTCCTGGGTGAAGGAACCAAATCACCTAACAGGAGAACAGAAAATGAAATCAGAACAAATCAATTCTCAAATCAACAAAGGCTTCTCAAACAGTCTGCTGCACGGCAATTGCGTGGAATTACTCTCTGGCATGTCATCGGGTAGCGCCGGTTTCGTACTTACCGATCCGCCGTACATGGTCAATTATTCATCTAGCGATGGGCGCACCGTTCCCAACGACGATAACGACGCTTGGCTTAAACCCGCTTTCCGGGAAATCTTTCGCGTGCTCCGTTGGAATCGCTTCTGCGTGAGCTTTTATAGCTGGAACAAGGCCGATACCTTCCTCACTGCTTGGCGCGATGCGGGCTTCCGCACAGTTGGGCACTTGACTTTCATAAAGAAGTACGCCTCGACCGAACGCTTCCTTCGCTACCAACACGAGAACGCCTACTTGCTGGCGAAAGGCAATCCGATGAAGCCGAGTTGCACAATACCGGACGTTTTGGAATGGAAATACTCAGGCAACAATCTTCACCCGACTCAAAAGCCGGTATGTATCCTGACGCCGTTGATTGAGTGCTTCTCCGTGCCGGGCGATGTAGTGCTTGACCCCTTCTGTGGTTCCGGTTCAACGCTTGTTGCCGCTCAGCAGCTAGGCCGGCGGTATATCGGCATTGAGTTGTCCAAGCGATATTTCGACCTAGCGGAGCACCGGCTCCGCTAGGTCGGGGCTGTTCACCACAAATGGCCTGCCAGAGAATGATCGTGCATAAACATGAGGGGAACGGACCGGAATCAAGAAATAGAGTTATTGGGAAGTTCGTGCTGACTGACAGCCCCGCACCGCTCGCAGATGAAGGACCGGTTCCACTGCGCGAATCGCCGTGGGTAGATCGAATAGTTGTGCTTCCCAAATTGAACCAACAGAGCAGCAAACACGCCAGCTGAGAGCAGAACATAGATGGTTAAGGGAATTGAAGACACTGACGAGGAATTCCTCAGAATCGTATTCAGATAAAAAACTATCCACCCGACTGACAGGAATACTAATGCCGACCACCCAAACAGTTTCCGGCAAGACCATTTCTTCGGAGGAGTCAGAGCTTTGGATATCTCCGTTTGCTGCGTCCCTTTCGTGGTCGCTCTGCCAACAACCAAATCCGGTCCATCACTCCCGACCACTACACCGCGTAAACGAGTGCGTGTGTCTACGAGCGAGAGTCCTTCCTGATAGGCCAGAGAAATCTTCTTCAAGTCGGTGCTGTTGCAATTCGGGCAGTGTAAATCCATCGGGCCACCCTGTCCTGCCACATTTAGATAGGGATATATACCCTTTCTGATTACTCTTCCAGTCGAAACGTTGTACGCGTGTTGTCTCAAATCATGGCCTCTGACTTCGAAGCTCGAACATTCAGAATCGCCGCGCGGGGCAAGGTCAATTGCGGCTTGCTGCCCGAACCGATGCCGCCTGTCGCTGCGAAGATCGTGAACTTCATCTCTCGCCTCCCTGCGGCCGCATTGCAGGGTTGTTCATGTGACCTCTAATCCGAACTGTTTGCGGATGCCTCTGTCGAGCAGTTGCGCCGGTGCGAGTTTCTTCAATAGGCTGAGAATTCTGGCCTCGCGACCCGCTTGATATCGCAATCGCGGGGAGCGGTCTGCGATCGCCTTGACTACCACCGAAGCTACTCGGGCGGGGTCTTCACCCTTCGTGATGCTCTCTTTGATCGCAGCGAGCGAACTATTCCGGTCAGGAGCATAAACACTCAGCAACTGCCCGGCAAGCCGTCCATGTTGTTCAAGATTCGTTCGAGTGAATCCAGGCTCAATGATGGAGACTCGAATGCCGAACTGTCTTACCTCGTGGTCCAGCGATTCGGAATAGCCCTCAAGAGCATGCTTGCTTGCGGCGTAAATTCCCATGTAAGGAGCGGGAAGGAAACCAACAATCGAGCTAATGTTCACAATACGTCCTGACCGCTGTTCCCGCATGATGGGCAAAACCGCTTGGGTCATTCGTAAAACACCAAAGAAATTCGTTTCAAAGAGCGTTTTGGCCTCTTCGATACTGGTCTCTTCCAGAGCGCCAAGCAGCGCATAACCTGCGTTGTTGACGAGCGCGTCGATTCGTCCAGCTCGTTCCATTGCCGTTCTCAGACACAAGAGTATTGACTCCTCGTCGCGAACGTCGAGCTGGATTACTTCTATGTTTTTCAACGCTGCACTATTTCCGTTGGGCCTCCTCATCGTGCCGAACACTTTGTAGCCCTGCTCCGACAACAGCTTGGCGGTCGCCTCACCGATCCCTGAGGTAACTCCTGTCACTAGCACAACACTTTGTACATTCATGGTCTAACCTCCTACGCCACTTACCAGATTTATGAGGCGCGGTTCTGCATCAGGAGCATGAAGATGAGCGCGTGCGATACCAGCAAGAGCGGCACGATCGCAGTTACGAGGTAGAACCCGGCACCCAGTGAGCCGGGGTCTTGGGGCAGGTTAACGCGCCATCCTTTGTAAAACCCGAACAGCAAATCGGCCGCGCCCCAAACGTTGAATATCCACACCGCAGGAATGGCCCGAGCTGCCGTGCGCGCCAGCCCCACCGTCGCAATGATGGCAAGTATCCCGGCGACAAAATCGCCGTAACCAGCGGGCACTGCCCATGCCTTCGGTAGCGATCCGGAAACAACTCCGGGCACCAAAAAGCTGAGACCAATAAACCGGAGAAACATGTGCGGCGCAACCAGCCAAAGCAGCGCTTGGTGGCCGTTCGCAATCCGTAACCGAGGCCACGCAAATAGCGCCGCCACAATGGAACTTGTCAAGCTCATGAGCACGTTGATTCCGAAGATGGCGCTCGGGTTCATCGGCTGCCACCCGCTGCGGACATCCCAGCGTCCCGCCCGCGCACTCTGAGCTGTTCGAGTCGAGGGCGTAGCGACTGCGCCCGCCCCTCAAAGGTGGTCAGCGGGGTCACTTCGGTCTCCATACGCGGCCATACCGGAAGGCTGGTAATCAGATCATCCAATTCCTGCGCTGACTCAGCATTGATGATGAAAACGAGCCCAATGGCTCCGCTCATAGGGCCGCCTGCGAGAAGTTTTTTCTCTTCTTGCAGCTTCTTGCAAAGTTCCAGCGTGGGGAAAATGTACTGCTCGATGAAGGCGGCTCCTTCTTCCTGGGTGGCTGGACGACCGCAGGCGGCGAGTTTCATTTGGACTCCTTTTCTTGACATCGTGTTTCCCTCATTTCGAGTGCAAAGGACTCGTTCTCTGAGTCGATTGTCACGACGGGAAGCAGCGGGCGAAATCCAGCAAGAGCCGAGGCGAGCCGTGAATCCGAATTTTCCGCCGCAATATGGCCCAGACGAGATTGGCTTCTTTGCGCAGAAAGCGCAGCCACGTCTGGGTATCTGCAGTCAACCGCAGGTCCGGCGCGCCGGTGTGCCCCTCGGATACTTGCAGCGTCTTATCGCGAATCACGATGGTCGCCCTTACTTCCTCCTGTCCGGTAAACGTGAAGTGGTAGGTTGCGTTCAGTCCTTTCGATTTACCACGTTGGAATACAAATGGCAGCCCGTGCAGGAAAGCGCGGATCGACCCTTGTCCGGCGAGTCCATTCGCCACTCGCTTCGTTTTCTTGTGGGGAAAGCGGCGCGGCACGTACTCCTCGGCGTCGGAGCCGGGAACCACATAGATGGTTTCGACCTTGTCTTGCAGCGGCTTCACGACGTCTTCGAGGAATTCTTTCCGATGGGTCAAAAACGGAGCGATGACTTCCTCTCCGGCGGGACAAACCGACAGGCAGTAGGCAGCCTTATAGTTCGCGCCAAACGAGAGACTCTGCCACATGGACACTGTCTCCGCGCCGGAAACCTTCTTCCGGTATTCATGGGCACTCCTACTCTCGGCAATCGTTTCCACCCAATCGTTGAACCCTCCCATGAACTCTCGGTAGTTGTGCGTATAGCACGCAGAAAAGTTGAATTGGCCATCGGCTCCGATGGCTCCTGTTGGGCATGCAGCGACGCAAAGTTTGCATTCGAGGCAGGGGTTGTAATCGAGCGGATGCGAGTATTGCGAAACTTCCGCGTCAATGAGAACCGTTCCGAGCAGCACGAAACTGCCGAACTTCGGATGAATCACGTTGCGATGAATCCCCATGCGTCCCAGGCCCGCTGCGACCGCCACAGGCTTGTGAGAAACGATCCACATCTTTGCGCCCCAGCGATCTGCTTCCATGGGGAAGCCGGCAGCTCCGCCGTTCACTGCGCGCACACCGATTCGTTCCAGCGCCGCAACGACCTTGCGCGCAACCTCGTTGGTTTCGTCGGTTGTGTGATGAAATTCGAGATTAGCAATGGATCGCGCCGGAGTGCGGATATTCTCGCGGTTCATGCGCACCACGAAGCTAACGAGCGCTTTCGTCTTCGGAAGGAGCCAAAGGATGTCAGCCTTCTGGTCGGCGATTTCTGGGCGATCAATATCGACGAACCCTACATCTTCCGCTCCGGCTTCAAGGCACACCTGACGGAGCCAATCGGGGTCCAAGGTCTGTGGCTGCGCGGGAGCTTCACCTGCGGCCTCTCGTTCCTGAAATTGCTTTACGGTTGGATGTTCCGCTAGCTGCAACGGTGATCCTCCTTTGCCACTAGATATACATAGCTACATCGCAAACCGGCTCATCCCTCGCCCAGAGCCTTGTACAGCACAACCAAACCCGTCCTGAATGCCGTCTGACTCTGGGCGAGGAATCATGTGGTCATACGCTGTCTTGAACCAACGTATGGGACATAGCGCGACGTTCCGTGGCCGGACGCTGCGTGAATTGCGCGCCGTGCTCGACTTTCCAGCGCTCGTTTGCCATTGCGAGGTGCGGCGCGGGTGGCTTAGGAATGCGCAGTTCGCGGTCGAGCCGCTCTGGGTTGTAGCCGGGACTCAACGGATTACGCATAAAGTCAACAAAGGTGCGCAGCCAATTGACGAAGTTTCTCTGGGCTTCCGGCCGGGCAGCGTACCGGCGTGCAGTTGTTTCGAAGTCCTCCGCTGGACGCCCCGTTACTTCCAGAACATCGTTGGTGGGCGCGCTCAATGCAAACGCACCTTGCTTGTGATCTTCGATGTAATAGCGCAGCCCGGTCATTAGGAAAGCGCCGGCGTTCTGTCTGCGTGAGGCCTTGAGGAACAGCCACCACGGCAGGTCAATGCGACGGACTTTCCTCCTCAACACCCGGCTCAAGATCTCTGCCATGTCGTTCCCCGAAAGCAAGACCGGTCCGGTTGGCCGATACTGCTTGCCCGCATGTTTGTCTGGATCCATGAGCGCGGCGACCACGACTCGCGCGATGTCCTCATTGGACGGCGGGGCGTCCTTGCTGTTGCCGGGGATGGTCGGGAAAAGACCGAGATGAGCTGCGTATTCAATCAGCCGCAGATAGTTGTCTGCAAAGTATCCCGGATTTACCCGCACGTGTGCCACGCCCAGCATCATGGAGAAAACCTGATCCGTTAGCCAAGTTTGCCGCGTTAAGAGCGAAGGATGCGTCGGGCTGGCCAGCCACTGGCCGAGGCTCACAATTGCTTCCAGTTTTGCCTCCCGTGCGGCAACCGCGAAGGCCGTGGCACTCTGGATCATGTAAGGATGGTAGAAGGGAAGATAGTAGGCGCGCTGCGTTCCGCGCATAGCGGCGAGCAAGTGATCGGGGTCGAACATGTCGGCAACGACCGTTTCGGCCCCCTTGCGTTCCAACGCCGCGCTGCGAGCATCATTCGAATGCACCACGGCCCGCACCGGAACACCTTTCGCAAGGAGTTCATCGATCACCACGCTTCCGGTCTTGCCGGTCGCGCCCGTCACCAGAATCTTTGGCTGTTTCATAACGAGTCTCCTCTATGTGTATATACATGTAGTGGCGCTAAAAAAATCAGTGCTCCACGACCAAGGCTGTCACCTGCACCAATAAGCCGCCCAACTGTTCCATCGTTTGCTCGCCGATAGTGGTTCGCAGCCGATCCTGTGCCCGCTTCCAGTGCGGCAGCGATTGCTGGAACTTCGCTCGCCCTGCCGTGGTCAGCCGAATCATGCGAAAGCGCCGGTCGTCGCCCTCTTTCTCTTGAATCCAGCCGCGCTTCTTCAGGAGCTCCAACATTCGCGTTAAAGTTGTCGAGTCCAGGGCCAACAGCTTGCCCAATTTTCCCTGAGAGATTTCGCCCACGCGATCGAGCGCCATCAACAACGTGAATTGGGTTACCTCGATGCCGTACGGCTGCAATTGCCCGTTATAGAGCCGAGTCACCGCCCGCGTCGCCCGACGAAGGTTCGCGCAAGCACATGGCAGCACGGGCAACGTTCTTTCGGCTTGCGTTGTCATCTCTGTTTTCACAATACATGTATATACATGTTGTGTGGGGAATGTCAAGCAAATTCGGATCGGCTCGATTGTCCGACTACAAGTGTGCGGTTCCTTCGCGGCCTCCGAGGCCGTTTTTACTTCTTCCAGAAGGGACAAGGCTGCGCCGTTGCCGCTCTGGGTCTTCCGCACACAACCGAGGCTGGTCGAAACAGAAGCGAAAAACCGTCACGCACGCGCTAGTACGAGGATAGTACGGAAGTACTAACGCATTATTGGCACGAGAAGAAACCACAAGTCATCTCGCCACATCCAAATGTGCAGGTTCGCGGCGGCGAAGAGATGTGTCCCCATGCGCCCAAGGCGAGAAACGAAGTCCAGTCTTCCGTTCTTGCTGAACTCGGTTGACCGCTTCGGAAGACAAATCGCTCCTGCGGTGTTGTCTGTCGCGATGGAGCTTGGCCCGCGCGCCCTCGCGTACGCCCACAACCTGATCGGTGATCCCGCACTGGCCATAGGCTATTTTGAGGAGGCAGCAGCCTCCGTGTCCGCCGCAATCGAGCAGAAGAGAACTTCCGGCGCGCCTGCTGTGCGTAACGTCGAGGCGTATTTATTCCGTACCTTCATCCGCATGGTGGATGACGCTAAACGAAAGGAGACAATCCTGGAAAAGTCTCTTCTCGAATACGGCGAAACCCAGATTTTCTCGAGTGAAAAGTGGCGAACGGAAACGACAGTGCTTCTGAATGAAGCGATGGGAACCTGTGACCGAGTGTCGCGAGAGGTGGTTGTCCTTCGCCTTGAGGGTTTTTCCTGGAAAGAGATCGGGAAGCATTTTGGCATCTCAAGCCATGCGGCGGAGGCTCGATTTAGCAAAGCTCTTGACCACGCAAGAAAAATGCTGAAAATACGGAGGTGAAGCGATTGAGGAGGCTCGACCCTTGCCGAATGCGAGGAGCAAGTCAAAGGGACACAAGCGCAAGCCATCCGTAAAGAAGACCTTTCTTGAACTTGGCAGGAGACATTTCGCCGAGGATTTTCCCAATCCCGCCCGCCAAGGATGCCCCCAGGACGACGTGCTAAAGCTTTTGGCCGAAAAGCCAACGCAGGTGGAAGACCCGGTTTTTGACCACATTACGTCATGTTCGCCGTGTTACCGGGCCTACAGTGGTTTCCTCCAGCAGATGAAAGCAAGCAACTCCAGCCGTGGGTCCCAAACCCGTTCCAAAAAGCCACCCAAAACATAGAACCAAAAATATTGCATTTTGTTGGTGAGGTTTTTCCGTTTTTTCCCCTCTGTATAGATGAGGGGAGTTCTCGCCGGACATTCCCCACGAGCTTGACGGCCCCGAGCCACAACGGTGAGCCGCCAGGCGTCGCGCACGGCTGGCAAGCAACGAGCCGGACGCGAAGGTAGAAACCCACTGGTTGGAGCCGCCGCTCCAAGTGTGCCTTGACGAGCCAGGCACCAATGCCAGCGCAGCGGTTTTTCCTTCGCCCCCTGGTTCCTCCTGCGAGTCACGGGTCCGGCGAGAATTCTGCCCGATAGAAGTCAAACAAAGGAGACCGGCAAACATGAGAACACTCTGGCGGAAGGCACTCAGGCTGAAAACAGAATCTCGATACCTGCTCGTTGCGGTGACAGGGTTACTTCTCGCCGCGCCCGCATTTGCTCAGCAGGGGAACTCTCCCTGGGAGAACGCGGTCAACGTTTTGGAGACGGCGTTCACCAGCACCATCGCGCGGGGATTGTCCCTTGTTGCGATTGTCGTGTCCGGGCTGACGTTCGCTTTCGGCGAGGGCGGCTCGAAGCGCGTCCTCGCCGGCGTGCTCTTTGGCGTCGGCATGGCCATCGCCGCCGTGAACTTCATGGCCTGGCTCTTCCCGTGAGGCAGAGCTGAACAAACCATTCTTTTCAGGAGTGTCCGATGTCGAATGGCAGACGGGTCAACATGGTTCATCGCTCGCTCTCACGGCCTCTCACGATCCTCGGGGCCGAGAGGAAACTTTTCTTCTTTGCGATGTGCGTGGGCGCGGGGACATTCAACCTGCTCGACAGTTTGCTGGGCGGCGTATTGATGTTCCTGTTGCTCTACGTCTTCGCTCGCTGGGCCACGAAAACCGACCCGCAGATTCTGCGATTCCTGCTCACTTCTCCGAAATTGCGCACGCAATATGACCCGGCAAAATTCAGCCCAATCTCGATCCGCAGGGTGAACCATGCTTAGGCTGAGGCGAATCTTCAAGAACTACGAGGAAACCGGCTCGCTCAACGAACAGGTGAACCTCTATGGGTTCGCAGACGACCACGTATTCCTCACGAAAACAGGAGACCTTGGCGTCATCCTCGAAGTGCGCGGTGTTGACTACGAGTGCCTCGACGACGCTTCGATTGACAGTTTGACGAAACGGCTCGAATCCGCGTTCAAGCTTTTCGATGAAAACTACCGCGTCTATCAGTACCTCTTCAAGCGAAACAACGAGATCATTCCATACAAGCTCTACGGCAATCCCGTCGTGGATACCGCCATCAAGAACCGCCTCGCGTATCTTGCGACGAAGGCCGACACGCTTTTTTCCCTGTCCATCTATTACGTCGTCCTGTACGAGGGCTTCCGCTATTCGCGCGCGTTGAGCACTACGCTCCTAGAATTCCCTAAGCACCCGGCGAAAGCACTTGGCGAACTGCGCGCCTCCCTTTCAACGAAGAAGCAGGTTGTGTTGCTCGAACGGGAGATCGGCAAGGCTCAGGCAGCCCTGCTTCAGAAGACCGAAAGCTTCATCCTGCAGGTCAGCGACTTTCTGCTTGTCCGCTTGCTCGACAAGCAGGAGGCGTTCCGGGTTCTGAAGAAGACCCTGAACTTCGCTCCGGACAAACTGGAACTCGCCAAGCTCAAATACGACACGTTCCTCGATTATTACCTGTGCGAATCGCATCTCGAATGTCACCGGGGGCATCTGCGCCTGGACGACTACTACGTCAGGGTTCTGACGCTCAAGGAACCCTCTGCTCAGAGTTTCCCGCTCATCTTCAAGAGGCTGCTCGAAGTTGAGGCCAACTACTACATCGTCACCGAATGGAAAAAGGAAGATTCGGGGAAGACGAGGAGGACGATCCAGGCCAAGCGCCGCCATTTCCACAACACCAAGCACTCGTTCTTCAGCCAGGTCAATCTGAACGATGCCCCGCAGCACGACGTTCTGACGGACGACTCGAAAGAGTCCCAGGTCCGGGAGCTGGGAGAAGGCATCAAGGAGATTGAACTTCGCGGGAACTACTTCGGCCAGTTTTCACTCACCGTTGTGATTTACGACCTCGACCCGGCGAAGGTGGACCGGGCTTGCGCCGAGTTCTACAAAGTCTTCAGCGTTCACGACGCACAGCTTTACGAAGAGAAATACAACCTGCTGAACGCATTTCTCGCGGCGGTCCCCGGCAACCACGCCTTCAACCTCCGCTACCTGTATTTGCTCAACATCAACTACGCGGACTTTTCGTTTCTCTTCACACTGCACTGTGGCGAGCCTCGGAATCGCCATCTCCGACAAGAGTACCTGGCCGTCCTTGAGACCAACCACCACACACCCTACTTCCTGAACCTGCACTACCGGGACGTGGCCCACACCATGATTCTGGGGCGGACGGGCGCAGGGAAATCGTTCCTCTTGAACTTCCTAATCACGAATTTACAAAAGTATGATCCCTACACTTTTATTTTCGATCTTGGAGGCAGCTTCGAGAGTCTGACGCACCTCTTCGGCGGGTCTTACGCCAGCGTCGGCCTTGAATCGAAAGGCTTCAAGATCAACCCGTTTTCGTTGCCACCGACCAAAGAGAATCTCGATTTTCTTGCGCTGTTCCTGAAGGTCTTGATGCAAGGCACTGGGCCACTGGAGTTTGACCCTTCCACCGAACGCGACCTCTACCACCAGATCGAGAACCTCTATGCCGTTGACCCGGCGCTGCGAACGCTGAGCGTCCTCTCGAACATCCTCGGGCACGGCCTTTCGGAACGCCTTGCGAAGTGGACGCAAGGCGGTCAGTTCGGGTTTTTGTTCGACAACGCCGACGACACGATTTCGTTCTCTCGGTTCCAGTGCTTCGACTTCCAGAGGATGAGCCAATATCCCGAGATTCTCGAACCACTGCTTTTCTACATCCTGCATCGTGCGAACGCCGTCATCACCGACCGGCAGATCGCCTCGGCATTCAAGGCGTTTTTCATTGACGAGGCGTGGGTGTTTCTCAAGAACCCCAGCATTCAGAGGTACGTCGTCGAGGCCCTCAAGACGTGGCGGAAGCACAACGCGGCGATGGTGCTGTCCACGCAGTCGCTCGACGAGCTGCGGCGCTCGGACATTCTCGACGTCATCATCGAAAGCTGCGCAACGAAGATATTTCTCGCCAACCCCGACATGGACCGGGATCTGTACCGCCGCCAGTTTCACTTGAACGAAAACGAGGTTGATCTGATTTCAACGCTGATTCCTAAGCAGCAATTTCTCATCAAGACGCCGGAACTGGCGAAGGTCGCGAATCTGACGGTGGACCCGAAGAGCTATTGGCTCTATACGAACGATCCCTACGACAACCGGAAACGGAAAGAAGCGTTTGAAACCTACGGCTTCGAGAAGGGGCTCGAAGTCCTGGCGGGAGGCGCGCAATGACACCCGTTTTTCTGGCTCCCATCATACTGCCGGACTCTATTTCGCAAACCTCTGAGAAATTCTGCTCGGCACTCATTGTCTCGTTCACCGCGCTTCTGTATTTGGCCATGACTCTGACCCCCTTTTTGCGGGAGTCAGATACCAAACCAGCCGAGCCTGAATCACCCGACGATACCTTCGACCAAGGAGAAGAGAAATGAAAACCGCGTCACGAATTCAACGGATCTGTTTCGTGAAAGAAGCCGTGCTTCTTGCTCTGTTTTGCGCATTCAACCTTTCCGCGTTGCCGCTTCGGGCCGAGACGGACAGTGCGCGCGTCGTGAAATACTCGCAGAACGACATCGTGCCCGTGCGGGCGAAGGTTCGGTTTTCGACCCTGATCGTTCTCCCGGCCAGTGAAGACATCCTCGATTTCACCACCGGAGACAAGGACTTTTGGGTCATCAACGGGGTCCACAACCTCTGTTTCATCCACCCTGCTCAGGCGGGCATTCGCACCAACTTGAACCTGATCACAGCGAGCGGGCATGTGTATTCATTCCTGCTGACCGAGGTCAGCAACGAACCAAACGTGCAGCCGGACCTGAAGATCTTCATCGAGCCAAAAGACCAATCGAGCGTCGGCGGACAGGACTTCTTCCAGGGATACGTCCCCGCCAGCAAAGCCGCTGCATACAAAAAGGAGATTCAGACGATCCGCGAGCAGGCTGACGCCCAGGTTCAAACAGCCGAAACACAAGCCAGGCAAAAGATCGAAAAATTCCGCTATGAGTATCCACAGAAGCTCAGGTTCGACTACGACATGAACAAGAAAGCGTCCGGCCAGCCGTTCCTGGTCTCCGCGATTTACCACGACGATGCCTTCACGTACATCCAGTGCGCCGCGCGAGAGAAACCAACTCTGTATGAAGTGAAAGACGGCAAGCCGAACCTCATCAACTTCCAGTTCGAGAACGGCGTTTACATCATTCCGAAGGTCGTCGACAGCGGATACCTCGCCATCGGCAAGAAGAAACTTACGTTCACGCGGCACCAGTAGCCGCACCGGCAACCCACGGAGGGAGAGAGACGATGAACGAACCCATTCAGGAAAAGGCACCGAAGCCGCCGGGCCTTTTGCCGAAGCACGTGCAGTCGTGGCTGATTCTGGGCCTCGCGGTCTTGATGGTTGTCATCATGTGGATGACGGGCGGCAAGAAGGTTCAGACTGCCTCGAAACAAAACTCGCCCGTGGCCCAGGCTCCAGCGCCACTTGAGGTAAACGAAACCAAAATCGCGGAGATGCAGAGCCGCATTCAGGAACTTCAGCGTCAGGAACTCATCGCGCAGAACGCTTTGGCGGAACAGGGCCGCGTGCTTGGCGTGCGGCCAACCGGGCAGCAACCGAATCAGCGGAATTACGAAAGCAATTCCGCATCCACGGAGCGCGGCGAAGACCCAATCCAGGCCGAGCGCAAGAAGCGCGACTACCTTTCGCTGTTTGCTTCAAACGTTGCTCTCAGCTACCGAAAGAACGCCACTGCCTCGGCAGTTGGCGCAGCGGAACTCGCACCGCAAAACCCCGATTCAGCGAACCCCGTTCCTCTGTCTTCCGGTTTAGATGCGGCCCAACTCGCGCAACTCTTGAAAGCCGTGCAGCCACCCGTGGCACTGCAACCCCCGGCCACGACTCAGCCCACTGTTGTGCCCTCCGTTCAGGCGCGCAATGCATCCGCGAGTCCCACGGAGACAGACCATAACACGAAGGAGGTGACCGGCCCTGCCGCCACGTCAACCGGCGCTCGAAGCGTGACGGCAGGGACAACCTACATTCTCTTTGAAGGAACGATTCTCGAAACTGTGCTCATCAACCGGCTCGACGGGTCGTTTTCCGGCCCCGTTGAGTGCCTGCTCACGAATCCCGTCTACTCGCACGACCGACAGCACCTGCTGATTCCAGCGGGAACCAAGATTCTTGGCGAAGCGAAGAAGGTGGAAGCCTTTGGGCAAACTCGCCTCGCCGTTGTCTTTCACCGGCTCATCATGCCGGACGGCTACTCGGTGAGTCTCGACCAATTCAAGGGCCTCGACCAGATCGGCGACACGGGACTCCGCGACAAGGTAAACAACCACTACCTCCGCATCTTCGGCGCGTCCCTCGCCATCGGCGCTCTGGGAGCCGTGTCCGAGGCAGGCACAGGTGGCGTTCTTACGGCATCCGGGAGCGACCTCATGCGCCAGGGATTCGCACAAAGCACGGCGCAGTCGTCGGAACAGATTCTCAACAGATTCCTGAACATTCTGCCGACCGTGACCATCCGCGAAGGGCACCGCGTAAAGGTTTACCTCTCGGGAGACCTGGCCTTGCCCGATTACAACAACCACAAAATGCCTTCGGACCTTTGAGAAAGGGGAAAGACCATGAAGAAAAAGATTCTTGCTTGCCTGCTCGCCATCGGGCTGTGCGTCGCAACCGCATCCGCACAATTTGGATTCGGAATCGTGTACGACCCCACGAATTACAGTAACGCGCTTCTGCGGTATTACCAGCTCGAACAGCATCTCATTCAACTCAAGAATAGCTACGCCCAGCTTGTCACCCAATACAACCTGGCGCTGCAAATGTCCCGGAACATTCAGAATATGCCCGCGCGCTATCGCGCTCAGTTCTCGCAGTGGAGAAACACAGCAGCCCAGGACACCTACGGGAACACGGGAACCTGGGTGAGCGGTATCAACTCGGGCCAGCTTCCCGCCGTCAACGCCGGTTATCAGCAGTCCACCACGCCCCTGCTTCAATACAGTTCGGCGCAACTGAGCGGCATGACTTCCGACGAACTCGACCGCGTGAAATCCCAATACGCCTCGGTTGAACTCGCGGACGGCGCGAACACAACGGCGATGGCCACCATTGGCTCGATCCGGGGAGATTCTCAGAACATTCAGAACCAGATCAACAACCTCGAACATGATTCGTTTTCTTCCGATCCGAACCTGAATACCGAGGTCGGTGTCCTGAACAAAATCAACGCGGCGAATGTGCTGACCCTTCGCACGGTTCAGGACTCGAACAAGCTCCTCGCGTCGCTTCTGGAACAGCAAACCATCATCGCCAAGCAGCAGCGTGAGGCTACGACCAACGCCATCAATGCCGACATCGAGCGGCGCGCGAACCTCGCTGGCAATATAGCCCAGGTCACGAGCACACTGACGAATTCGCTTCAGAACTTTCGGATGCCGTAAAGCAACGAACCCAGACGCGTCGAGGGAGCCGCAGCCATGCAAACCGACTACCTGCAGTTCATCTTTCAGGCGATCAACAATTTGCTCACCCAAAACCTCGGCTTCTTCGATACGATGGGCCAGAATCTGTTCCGCGCCTTTGCCACGATTCTTGTTGTCTGGTACGGCGTGAAGTCCGCGCTCTCCGCCGCCAGCGGAAAACACCCCTTTCACTTCGACAACTTTGCGGCTCTCCTCCTGACGATCAGTTTCGGGTTTGGGATGGTCAACTACTACAGCACCCCGATGCCAGGGATCGGTAAGAGCTTCCACAACCTCATTACCGACGAGTCCCAATTCCTTGCGAACAAAATCAATCAGACGGAACTGCAAACCGTTGAAGAGAGAGTTGCCGACTTTGAAACTCGAATGGACTCGCCCGGTTTCGGCGACATCCTGGGAACAGCCGAATACGTGGTCATCACCATCCTGCTCGCGGCGGCCCAGGCCATCGCCATTGTTGTTATCGCCTACGGATTTATCGCCACCGCCGTATGCGTCCTGGTAGGGCCTATCTTTGTGCCTTTTTTCATTGTTCCGAAATTGGAGTGGCTGTTCTGGGGCTGGTTCAAGGCGTTCATCCAATACGCCTTCTATCAGGTCATCGCGGCGGCAGTTGTGTACGTCATCGGGAACCTCATTCTGGGAATCCTCGACCTTGAACCAACCGGCACCATTTCGATAGTGCAACTCATCGAGGCTTTTCCTGTCCTCTTCATCACGTTCCTAGCTGCAATCTATGCGCTTTTGAAGATTCCAGCCCTCACCAACCACATCTTCAGCGGCACGTCGGGCGGCTCTTCGGCGGCAATTCTGGAAAAGGTGTTCGGATGACCAACGACGCGAGTTTTCACAATGCCAAACGGCTCTATCTCGAACAGTACGGTGATCCCATGGTGACGAACACCTATCTCAAGATTGCGCTCGTTCTCGTTTCCCTGGTGGCCATCGGCCTCGCCCTTATGGACTTGCGCACCATTCGCACGTTCCAGAACTTCCGGCCACTGGTCATCCGCATCGACAAGCTGGGCCGGGCCGAAGCGCTCGACTATCACGATTTCGATTACAAGCCCCAGGACGCCGAGGTGAGGTATTTTCTCACGCACTTCTGCACGCTCTATTACCGCCGGAACCGCTACACGATTCAGGACGATTTCTCGAAGTCTTTGTACTTCCTCGACGGGAATCTCGCGAACGGCGTCATGGATGCGTACAAGAAGGGCGACATCATCAAGAACTTCCTCACGAACCCCTCAGCGCCCGAGATCGACATTGACGTTAAAAATGTGGCCCTCGAAGGATTGCAGAATTCGCCCTATCGCGCCCGCGTGGACTTCGACATGGTTTATTACTCCCCTGCGGATCACAGCGAGATCAAGCGCGACCTCTATACCGCTAACTTCGTGTTCGTTTTCAGGAGCCAGGTTCCCAACGAACTCATTCCCATCAATCCGCTTGGAATGACGATCACCTATTTCCGGGAAGACGAGGCATTCAAATGAAAAACAGGATTCGCTTTTTACGAGTGGAAAAGGGATGGACTCAGCAATCTCTCGCCAACCGCGTCGGGATAACTCACATGATGATCAGCCTCTTTGAACATTGGAGGCGAGACCCGAGCTTGGTCCTCGCCTACCGCTTCGCCGATGCGCTCGAAAAGAGGATCGACGAAGTGTTCCCACACGAACCGGAAAATCTCCCACCGGAGGAGCCGGAAGAAACGGCATCCGAACTGGAGCTCTCCTCAATCGAAGCAGCCCGCCCGAGGCAAAACCAGGTCCGCGCCTTACGAGTCGTCAAACGCTGGTCTCAAAGAGAATTGGCGGAACGCGTGGGCGTCTCCCCGTGCACCATGAACGCCATCGAACGAAGTTCGTGGAAGCCCAGTCTCGCGCTCGCCTATGCCATTTCACAAGTGTTGGGGGCGAGCGTTCTTGACATCTTTCCACTTGATGCTTTCACGAAGCTGATGCCACCTGCACCTTCGAGCGAGGAAACCACATGATTGCGAATGCACTGATCCTGACCATCGCCGTCCTGCTCGGATACGGCTTCTGGCTCATGGACCAGTTGAAGTTCATGGCCTCTTACAAGGCCGTCATCTTCCATGCCTACGGGCCGGTGCTCCTGACTGCGGTTGCCGTCCTGTTCCTGAACGTTTTTGGCGCTGCTCTGACCATCAACCGGAGGTTCTTCCTGAAGGACACGGGGCGCAAACTCTCGCACCTCGACAAACAGTTCAACGTTGGGCAGACGGAGATGCCCGTTCCCTCCGACGACGAGGAGCCGAATTGAGATGTCCCGCGATTTCTATTCCTACGATCCGCAAGACACGCGGGACACAGGTCCTCGCCGTCCTCACAGGCAGCGCGAGACCGATGTCTCTGAAACGCGGACAAACAGAGGTTCGGGAGATGCGCCCCAGAGTGATCGTGAAGCCCCGGAAACACGCGACAGGAATGTTCTGAAGCCCGAACGCGAAGATTCGCCTCGCGCTTACTACGTGCGCGACCGTGCCTATCTCCTCCGCGAATCTGAAGTCCATACACTCGGCGAAGTGGGCCGGTTCCGCGTTGTCGCTCCGCGTGACCTCGCAAAGTACGGCTACGCCCGCGACAGCGCCCGCATGGAGCGGGACATCGCGCGGCTAAAAGAGCAGTCTCTGCTTACGGAAAAGACCCTTGAAACCTCGCAAAAAAAGACGGTGCGCGTCCTCACCCTGACCAAGGCCGGGCAGCGGCTTCTCAAGAAGACGAACCGGCTCCCGGAAGACCAGGCCATCTACCACGGATTGGTGAAACCGCGAGAGGCCAAACACGACGCCGACTTGTATCGTCTCTACCAGAAAGAGGCCAGCCGGATCGAACGCACGGGCGGCAGGCCGCTGCGCGTCATTCTGGACTACGAACTGAAGCGGGATCTCAATCGCGACCTGGCTAGACTCGGTCCCCAAAAGGACGACCCCGATGCGAAGGAATTGATCGCCGAAAAACACAGGCTTCATGTCGTCAACGGCAAGATTCCCGTGCCCGACGTTCGCATTGAGTACGAAACGGCACAGCATGAGCTCAGCCGCGTGGACCTTGAACTGGCGACGGGCCATTACCGGCCTCGTGGATTGGCTGCAAAAGCCAGGGCGGGATTCTCCCTCTACAGCCGCCCAGAAGACGCATCCCGTCTCCGCCGCATTCTGAACGACCAGGACCTTACCGCAGGAATCCTTGCGCTATGAACGTCTCTTCTTCCCATCTGGACGCCTTGAAAGCCTTCGGCTACACCGAGGAAGAAGCGCGGTTTCTTTACATCGTAGCGACGCACTCGGGCTACTTTGTGGCGCGTCAATTCCTTGCCTTCACCGAAGCTCACTGGGGTAAGCGGACAACGACCTTTTGGGACAAACTCCACACGAAGAAGCACGCCCGGACCGAGTGCTTTCCCAAGAGCGGAGTCGTCTATCACCTCTTCTCGCGGAGGCTCTACCGCCAGATCGGACGGGAGAACCTTCGCAATCGCCGTGAACACGAGATCGAATACATCCAAAGGCGCATCGCAATCCTCGATTTTGTCCTCGCAAATCAAGAGCGGACGTACCTCGAAACCGAGCCGGAAAAGGTCGGCTATTTCTGCGATCAACTGAAGGTGCCCAATCACTTTCTGCCCGCGAAAACCTATCACGGGCAGCGAACCTCCCAGCCAACGGTTCGCTATTTCGTGGACAAGTTCCCGATGTGCCTCGGCAATGAAGCCTCCCCCCCTGTGGCGACGTTCACATACGTCCAGGGGGCCGAGGCGAGCCTGACAGACTTTGTTCACCACCTGGAAGCCTACCTGCCGCTCTTCCGGCAGATATCGGTGTTCCAATTCTTGTATCTTGCCCGGACAGATTCCCAGTTCGAAAAAGCACAGGAACTGTTCGACTCCCTTGTCACAATTCCGCTCGAATCCGACGCTGCGAAGGACATCCTCCGCTACTTCCAGATTCGCAAGGCTTGGGATCTCAAGCAATACGCCACCCTGACCGAAGGTGACCTGATTTTCAGAAATGACGCCAAGGGGCGGTTCGCCGGAGATCGATTCGAGCACCTGTATCGCGGATGGAAGGCCTCGCGAGTGACAGAGGCGAACATCCGTCGGGAGTTCAGCGGAGACGACCTCCACCATGCGGTGCATTTTGCCGCGCAAGTCCTTCGACGGGTCGCCGCAACTGACGGCGACTCCGCCGCAAAAGGGTGAAGAGGACGGAAATCATGCGCTGCACCTTCGTCTTCACCACTTTCTGCACCCCGTGGTGCAGCGAAGTTCTTGGCCGCGAGAGAAATGGAAACATCGCGAGGAGAAAAGACGCCGTGGGAAAAACACCAAATCGGGCGGGAGGCGACCCCACTTTTTCGGCTTTCAGCCGCCCAAGTGAACCGTGGGGTCGCTCCCGCCCTCCGGCACAGGTGACGTGCCGGGTGTTTTTTCCACGGCTGTACGAAGCAGACAAAGGCAAGTCAGATCAACCGAGGAGAAATGAAATGTCCATCATCAAGAAAGCACCGGCGATCAAGACCCGTGAGGTTCATCTCGAAGAACCCGTCAACGAACTGCTCGAAGACTATGCCCGATTCATCGAGAGCAGCCCGGACCATGTTGTCAATGTCGTCCTGAAAAAAGTGCTCTGGCGCGACCAGGACTATCGCAAGTGGAGGGAGCAGCGCCGCAACGCTCAGTCCAGTTCTGAGAAGACGCAGCCCGTAGACACGAGGATAAGGGCATGATCCAACGCATTCTCCACTCGCGCGGCTTCGTCTCGGCTCTGCTGGCGATGGGCGCGGGAGCCTTCCTCTATTACACGCACCCGTTTCCCGCTGACCAGATCTTCCTGCGGGTGATCGCCATGCGCGCTCCCCGTGCCTTCCTGAGCTTCCAGTACCTCTACAACATCATCCTTTTCACAACGCCCTTCATGGTCTTTTCGACCGTGCTTTCGGGCCTCTACATCTTCACCTTGAAAGTCCGTCAGCGAATCTCGCCGGGCCGTCTTCCTCGGTATCCCGACCCACGCAAGAGGAGTGACCTTTATCTCGTGGTCGGCGAGGTCCACAACGCTCGCAAACCGGGATCTTCCGAGACCCCGCGATGGCTCACTATTCCCGAGCGCGGATTGTTCACCGGGATTGCGATTTTCGGCGCTGTGGGAAGCGGCAAAACAAGCTGTTGCATGTACCCGTTTGCCGAGCAGGTTCTTGCCTACAAAGCCGCCGACAAAGAGAAGCGAATCGGCGGCCTGATCCTCGAAGTCAAAGGTGACTTTTGCCGCAAGGTGAAGGGCATTCTCGACCGCCACGAACGGGGCGAGGATTACATCGAAATCAGCCTCGATTCCGAATACCGATACAACCCCCTCCACAACGACCTGGACGCCTACGCACTGGCCTTCAGCATCGCGTCCCTTTTGAACAACCTGTTTGGCCGTGGCAAGGAACCTTTCTGGCAGCAGGCGTACACGAATCTCGTCAAGTTCATCATCCTTCTCCACAAGGTCGCCTACGACTACGTCACGCTCTTCGATGTCTACCAGTGCGCCATCTCACCAACGATTCTTGAAGCCCGAATTCACGAGGCCGAAGAGATCGTCATGGGCCACCATTACATTGCCATCAAGCCAGAGGTCTACGGCCAGCGCGCGGCGGACCTCGTCGGCCTTGGATTTGTTCACGATCCGAAAGAAGACCGCTATGTCGCCCCGGCAACTCCGCAACTCCGCGAAACGCTACAGAACAGGGGAATCGGCTGCGAGTCCAAGAGTGTCCTAGACCCCGCGCAAGCCGATCCGGAAAAGCTCGAACAACTGGAAGCCGTGAAGCGCTGGTTCAATGACGACTGGAAACGCATCGAACCCAAGCTCCGAACCTCCATCGTCGAGGGGATCTCCGTCTTTCTTTCTCTCTTCGACGACAACCCGAAAGTGAAGAAAGTCTTCTGCCCGAAGAAGGAGTGCTACGACCCCGCAAAGAACGCCGGCAATATCCATGGCAAGCCCCTTCCTTCCTTCTCCTGGCTCGTTGAAAACGGCAAGGTCTGCACCCTCAATTTTCCCATCGGGATGAACCCAGGACTTGCGAAGGCTCTCGGTGTCATGATGAAGCTCGATTTTGAGCGCGCCGTCCTCAACCGCGTTCCTGAAATCGAAGCGCACCCCGAGCGGCATTTCAGGCAGGTTCTCTTCCTCTGCGATGAGTACCAGCACTTCGCAACCGTGGGAGAAAACGACCCCACAGGGGACGAGAAGTTCTTCAGCCTCTCGCGCCAGCCGAAGTGCATCCCCATCATCGCCACGCAGAGCGTCAGTTCGCTTAAATCCGCCCTGCCGGGGGATAGCTGGCGCACGCTCCTGCAAACCTTCCGCACCAAGATTTTCCTCGCGCTTTCGGATGATTTCTCCGCTCGCACCGCAAGCGAGCTTTGCGGACGGGAAGACAAGCTCAAAGTCAGCTACAACCTCTCCGAGAGCGGTCACGACGCCAGAGTGAGTTTGCTCACCGGGAAGGCCGTCTCGCATAAGGCCAACATCACGGCATCGATAGCTGCTGCGAAGCTGGAGACCTTCCGCATCAACGGTTTGATTCAGGCCGCCAGCGAACAAGCACTGGGCACAAAAACGGGCACAATGGCGCACGTGAACTAATGGCTGGCTCCACTAACTGTTTGAAAAATTTGGTCGGGGCGCGCGGATTTGAACCGCGGACCTCCTGCGCCCAAGGCAGGCGCGCTACCAGGCTGCGCTACGCCCCGACATGAAGTGCGTATTGATTATACGCGACTTGCCAACGCGGATGCTGCTCCAACAGACCAATTTGGCCTTCGACTGTGCCAAAACTGTGCCAAATAGATTTCATTGAACCATCACTGTGCCAGAATCGAGAGTCGGATTCAGTGGCATTTCGTTAGCTTGGCGGTTGATTTTTTCCAGAGCCTCTCTCTTCATCTGTAACTTCATCTGAGAATACCGTTTGAACACTTGGGAGTCACCTTGGCGAAGCAATTGAGTCACCCACTCGTCGGCTACGCCGCCCGCGCTGAGGCGTGTGGCGTAAGTGGAACGCAAATCGTAAATCCGAAAGTAGGGGACTTTCGCTCGCCGAAGCGTTTTGCTCCAAACGGTTCTCAACTCCACTTGATGTCCAGTCGGATTCAGCCGACTTGGAAACAGAAATGGCCCCGGTCCCGAGATTGCGAGTTGATCCTTGAAGGCTTCAACCGCAAGCGGTGTAAGAGGCACTTCCGCAATTCCGTTCGGAGTCTTGGAGTCGGGAATCCAAACGACAGCATTCGCGAGGTCCACTTGGTCCTTTTTCATGGACGTGAGTTCCTTGTAGACCCGGAGACCTGTCTCCGTGATGATCCGAACGATATTCTTCAAATGAGGCTGGGCCTGTTGCTCGATGCGTTTCTGTTCCGACCAACTGACATAGTGCGGTCGGAAGAGACCCTTTACGCGCACGGGAAATTCGACTCCCGCGCATGGGTTTGCTGGCAAGAGCTTCTTCCGAACGGCGACGTTGAGCATTCGCCGCAGGACCCGAAACTCCTGATGTACCGTTGCAGGTTGAAGCACATTTCTTTCCCTGATGCCGTGTGAAGACTTGATTCGGACTCGCTGGCGAAGGCGATCCCGAAGGTAAAGTTCCACGTGGTCAGCAGTGATGTCTACCAAAGTATTCGTCCCAAAGGCAGACTTCAGGTGTTTTGCTGCACGTTCGTTTACCTCGTGGGTCTTCTCCGCACGCATGGGTGGCTTCGAATAGTTGTCCAAGAAGAAGTCGGCCCATTGCCCGAAGCTCAAGGATTCTCCTTTCTTTACGACATCAAGGACATTGTTGTCTCTGGCTAGAAGCCTGTCCCTAAGTCTTTTTTGGGCTTCGTGCCAGTCGTCGGTCTGGGTGGACTCTCGTCTTCGTATGCCGTTACGGTCGCGGTAGCGAATCCACCAGACCCGACTTTCCTTCCTACGGAATACAACTCCATCGTGTACTCGTGATCTAGGCATTCTCCATCTCCTGTTTGAACGAAGCGCGGAATGAAGCCAATTCCGATTTGAGGAACCGGATGTTACGGCCCATTACGCGGAGATGGGGAATCTGCTTTCGCTCAACCCAAAGATACACAGTCTGCTGGCTCACGCCAAGAAATTTGGCTGCTTGGCTGACCGTCAATGGGTATTCGTCGTCCAGCGAGGAGAGTTGCGGATCAGGCGTAACAAGCATGTTGCTATTCATGGCATTTCCCTTGAATTAGCGGTTTCTACTACTTCAGGGCCTCGCGTGGTGGCTCTAACATGCAAATCTGCTTGCGCTTTCGCGACAGTGCGGCGCGCGTAATACTCGGGATCGGACTTGTCCTCGGCTCGGAAATCGGCGATGCGCTGGATGATGAGAACGGGATCGTCGCCGCGAGCCAGGGCACGTTTGGCATAGGCCCAATCCTGTTCGGATTGACTCTTATGCCCCTGCGCGATTCTGCGTTCAGTTTCACTCTCGAAACGGCGCGGAGTTTCGGGAGAATCCTCCTGAAGCCGGAAGTCGCGCGCCTGATATACCGCGTTCGATTCGTGGTGAGCCTCCACGACGAATTCCTCGTGGTATTTTCGGTTCACGAATCTGGGGACACGCAGAACGCGCGTGGAGTCGGTTGCCGCCAGATCGCCGCCGAATTGAACCGCCATCGCTCGCAGCATGGACTCGGCCTCTCTCTGGTCGATACCTTCAACTTTCCAGACGACTTGGTGCTTATTGGGCGAAGTGTCGAGCACCAAGCTGGGGGCGGGAACTTCGAGCGAGTTCCGAATGGCATCTAAGGCGTCCTGTCCGCCTGTATCCAGGTCGAGATAGAGATGCTGAATGTCACGGACGTTCTCTTTCGTGCGGCCATCTGCCCCGTTCTTAAGCGGGTTCATGCCGATGAAAATGTCCGCGCCCGTCGCGTTTTCGTTCCTGAGCCAAGTCTGGAACCGGGGACCTGCGATGGTTTCCGCCGTCGCAATTCGTTGAACCGTGCGGCCCGTCCTACGATTCCGCGTGAGGATTGCCACTTCATCGGCAGGCTCGAAGAGCGCGAGGACATATTCGGAGGCCGACAGAGATTTCGGTACGAAAGCCTGTTCCGCCTTCATGGGTTCTCTCGCTTCGCCAGATAAACAGCGCCGAAGTCGTACAGGTCGGCATCGGGATCGAAGCCGTTGATTTCGAGGACTTCGGAGATGAACCGGCGTCCGGGCCTGCGTTCGATCTGGACTACCACGTTAAGCGAATCAGCGATGTTGGTCTTGATCGCGCGATACGGCAGTTCGACCCCGCTCTGAAGCACGCAGCTCGTGAAACGCGCCAGCCCTTGCCGGGCCGAGTTTGCATGGATGGTGGAGAGCGTTCCCGAATGGCCCGTATTGAGAAGCTGCAAGAGATCGAACGCCTCTCCTCCGCGAATCTCGCCGAGAATGATGCGGTCGGGGCGATGGCGGAGGGCAGCCTTGAGGAGATCGCGGATCGCCACTGCGGGTATCCCGTTCTGCGCCTGCCGCGCCTCAAAGCGGACCAGATTCGGCTGGGCCATCTGGATTTCAGCCGTGTCCTCAATCAGCAGAATTCGTTCGTCCTCTGGGATGAACTTCCCAAGAATGTTCAGAAGCGTGGTTTTGCCGGTTCCCGTGCCGCCGCTGATGAGGAGATTCTTGCGAGTGAGGATGTAATCTTCGAGGCGGTTGGCGAGCGCACGGTCGAGCATTCCCGAATGAATGAGATCCTCCATCTCGAATCGCTTGGCCGTGAACTTACGGATGGTCAGCGTCACACCACGCAGGCTGCACGGCGGGATGACGGCTGCGACGCGGCTGCCGTCTGGCAATCGTGAGTCGAGAATCGGCTTCGATTCCGAGATGTCGTCGCCCAAACGCCTTGCAATGTTCTTCACGGCGACCAGGAGGCACTTCTCTCCAAGCGATACGCCCTTGACCTGCTGGAGGAAGCCCGCCTTTTCGATGAACACCTGGTCGGGACCGTTCACCATGACTTCGCTGATCGAGTCGTCGAGGATCAAATGCTCGATGGGTTTGAGAAACGGCAGAATCATTTCGAATCCGTTCATCGCTGGCGCTCGATCTTCGTTCGTCATAGCTCGCCGTCCGCAACCTGTCTGAAATAGGATTTGTTTGGGTCGTTGTAGTAGGGCTTGAGGTAACAGAACATCGGCGGCATCGGATTGAAACCGTCATAGGCAATGGTCACCGACTGCGAGTTGCGCAACTCGGTGAAGGTCTTCATGTCGAAGCGGTAATCGCTTTGGGTGTTGTAACTCTTAGACGCGGTGATGTTGGCCTTGTGGGAGACGGCCTTCCCGGTGAGCAGGCTCACGCGGGCGTCGTGGCCGCTTTCCGAAAGGTTGTAGCTGACTTTGAGCTTGTCTTCCCGCCCGCAAAGCTCGCTCGCGGTGCGCGCGGAGAAGTCGTCGGAAAGCGCCAGGAAAATCTTGGTACGGAAGGTTTGCAGGAGCGTGCGCCAGCTATCGCCGGGCAGGGCGGATTTGAGCGAACTGATACTCTGAGTGGCGATGATCGAGATGCACTTGGGTTGCCGCGCAAGACTGAAGAATTTTTCATCCCCCGTGGGATCGTTCTCACCCACGGTTGCGAAGTGCTGGTATTCGTCGCAGAGGAAAAGGACCTGCCTGAAATGCCGTTCCGGGTGCGCTTCAATTTCAGGAATGCGGTTGACGGTGGCGCGTTCGAAATCGAGCTTCATCATTACGCCCAGAGCCTTGGCGAGTCCTGGGTTCATACCGATGGGAAAATTGAGAGCACACACCTTGCCATTTTCAATGAGCCAGGAGAACGAAGGCAGAGGCTTGCCGAACTGGTTGTCGACGTTCTTTTCGGGGTCGTAGCACTCCTTTTTCGGGCAGAAGACTTTCTTCACTTTCGGGTTGTCGTCGAACAGAGAAAGGAAGACCGAGATGCCCTCGACAATCGAGGTTCGCAGCTTGGGTTCGATGCGCTTCCAGTCATCCTCAAACCAGCGCTTTACGGCTTCCAATTGTTCGAACTTTTCCGGGT
>JBOGMW010000131.1:0-25896 GCA_050746805.1 Candidatus Acidiferrales bacterium
TGCGAGTGGCTCTTCGTGAGTGCCATCGCCTCTACAAAGTAGGCGAACGCGCACCGAACTCATCCTCCGAACCGGCCCTTGTGTTGCCAAAGCCGCATCAGCTGCACCAAATTCGCGGAAGAGCCCAAATCAGGTTGTCAAACGCAGCAAAGGTTGAGTGCCGTGCGTCACCGCCTCGATCAAGTTTACCTGGACAAGCTGGACGGTAAAATCAGCGAGGAATTCTGGACCCGTAAATCAGCCGAGTGGATGGCCGAAGAACAGCAAGTAGCATTCGCCGTTCAGGGGCTTGCAAACGCAAACCCGAACAGAATCATTGATGCCGTCAGGATTTTCGAACTCGCGAATAAGGCGCATTTTCTGTACGTTAGCCAACCTACCCCCGAAAAAGCCAAATTACTCAGAATGGTGCTTTCGAACTGCGCTGTGGACGCTGTAAATATCTATCCTTCGTATAAGAAGCCGTTCGACTTGATCTTCGCGAGAGCGAAAAATGAGGAATGGCGCGCCCGGGGAGACTCGAACTCCCGACCCTCTGCTTAGAAGCCGACCGACCGCTTTTGCCAAATCTTGCCAGAGGAGGCGCTACCGGCGCGGTTTCAGCGAGTTCGGGCAATTCTCCGCAACCCCCTTTCTCCTTCGTTTTCCCCGATTCTCTTACCTTTTGCCGTTGTTTTCCGCCACTTGCGTTACGTTTTCGTGACAGTGCTCTGGGCACACCGAACTCGACTCCGACCGCTCCGTTTCTTACTACGAACTGCTAACGTTTCCAACAAATCGGGGAATCTGCTATTCGCTCAAAGCTAACTCAAACACTCAAACGTGTTGAAAACGTTCCAGCGCCGCTGCGAGAACGTCGAAATTCTGATGCTCTACATCGACGGCCAGCACTTCGCCGCGCACCACATTCTCCGCGCCGTGGGCGTGGATCGCCGGGGAAAGAAGCATATTTTGGGGGATCGAGCCGGGAGCGACGGAGAACGCTGCGTCGGTGAAGCGCTTACTCGCTCGTGATCACGGCTTGGCCACCGACCAGAAGTATTTGTTCGTCATCGATGGGGCCAGGCGCTGCGTGCGGCCATCGAGGAGGTATTCGGATGCGCACAGCCGGTGCAGCGCTGCCGCAATCACAAAGTGCGCAATGTCCTCGACGAACTGCCGAAAGAGCAACACGGCCAGGCGTTGAATCTGCTGCGGGCGACCTGGAAGGTAAAGACCGCCGAGGAGGGAAAGAAACGACTGCAGCAGCTGGCACCCTTCCTGGAGCGAGAGCATGAATCCGCGGCGCGCAGCCTGCGCGAGGGAATGGCGGAGATGTTAACCTTGCAACGGTTGCAGATTCCCGCGTCCCTGCACAAATGTTTGGCGACGACCAACGTCATCGAGAGTCCGCAGAGCGGGGTGGAGCGGCGCACCCACAACGTCACGCGCTGGCGCGATGCTGGCAGGATCGAGCGTTGGATGGCTTTGGCGTGGCTGCTGACTGAAAAACATTTCCGCCGCATTGGTGGCCATGCCGATCTCTGGACGCTGGCCGCCATTCTCGGCCCAGGACAAATCAGAGACTCAAACTTCGAAGGAGGGAGTAGCGTAAGATGAGCCAGCCCGCCGCGGCTAACCTGCAACTACGCCCGCGACACCCTACGCAGGGCGCGAAGTGGAACATGGTGGCATACGTGAACCTGACGAGCGGGGCGTCGTTTTTCGTACTATACCATGACCGTGCTACAGGGCCAAACCGCTAACACTCAGAATACGGCAACGAGACTAATACTAATGAGGCGCTTACTATCTATTTTAACGTTCTGTACACTGGCAACGCTAGCCATCAGTGCCTTTGCGCAGACGACGGTTATTGGTCGCACGACGGTATTGGGTGCGGCCGGCACCACAATCTTAACGGCATCTAGTGCCACTGGCGGCATCGCCCTCATCTCGCATACTTGCCTGTATGGTGAGGACTGCGATTCCTCAATCGTGACCACGGGCGCCACGCTTCTTGTTGCGCAATGCGTTGCGACATCAGTTTCTGCTCCGACAGACACTCTCGGTAACACGTTTTCCACGGCGTTCGCTACGCCGTACACGTTAGACGGCTGGGAGTATCAGTACTACTACGTGTCGTCGCCCGTTACTGGCAGTGACTCATGGACGATGCCGCGAGGAGAAAGCTGCACTTTCAGTACATGGTCTGGGACGAAAACAAGCGGCGTGGTGGATACGGGCGCGCAAAATGGCACAGGGTACACCTCTAGTGGAACTACTTCGTACCATGCGGGAGCGGTTACGCCTTCGCAGACCAACGAGCTACTACTCCTCCTCGTGCAGACTGCTGGATCGTCGGTTCACCCCCTAACTATCGACAATTCCTGCACCACTCTAGATGACGCTAGCGGCTATGCCCCTTTCATCGAGGGTGCCTATTGCATTCCTTCCTCAGCGTCGTCAATAAACCCTACGTGGACGGCAGCAACGTCCTCGGCAGACGGCGGCGCTTCGATTGCCGGATTCGAGCATCCATGAGTTGGATCCTTTTTATTCTCGGCTTTTTGTTGGTGTCAGCAATTCCGTCTTTCGTTGGCACATTCAGTGACGGTTAGAAGCAGCCCTAAAAAGTAAGTCCGGGGAAACCGTACTAGCGGAGAGATTCGTCGTGACGAAGATCGTCGACACCGTCAAAACGACGCCGTTGCTGAATGCGAGCTTTGCTTCCATGCTGACAGGAGTCCCGGTGGTGATCGAAAAATGGCGGGTGGTATACAACACGCTGCGTCCGCACTCGGCATTGGGCTACGAGCCACCGGCGCCGACGACGTTCGCGTCGCTGCAAGCGCTAGCGGTGTGTCGGCGGGAACAGACCGCACTTACGAACAGCTTTTCGACCTACTTCAGGCGCCCAACGGAAAACATCCCGATTTTCGGCCATAGCATGACGAGAGCACTCGATAGACTGAAAGCGGGGCTTGAAGACTTTGGCTTCAGTGAGTTTCTGGCCACGAAGACATTCGTCCGTCTGGCCGCTAGCGCACCGAGATTAGAAGGGCTCTGCGCGAATGCGATGCCGTAGGTCTACGGATACTCTTCACTTGTTTCGCCATCGGGTGCAATGAGCAGTTCATACCCTCAACAGGAAAGAGCGTCATTGGTGGGGAAAGGCAAATGGCTCTGCAATGGGACAAACGGGACCGATTATCCTGCAGCACTTCCGACTGATCGTTCAGATGCCATCACCTCAATGCCCAGTTCTCCAGTAAAGCGTCTTAAGTCGTGTGATGTCCGCCGACACAGGTGCTCCGCCCCACATCTGCTGTAGTTTTTCACAAATTTTAAAATTGTGCGATACTTGCACCTCGTACTGACCTCAACACAGGTCCAATGTTGCCGAGTGCGGGGCTGCAGTTGCCACCTGCCACGCAACTGATCTAGAGCCTTGTCGGTCACGCCGACTCGTCGCAGTAAGCTTTCGTTCCGCAGTGCGAGAGAAAAGAACAAACATTGAAGCGGCGAAAGAAAGCGACATTTCTGTTCGGCATCACGCTTGTCGCTGTCGCCTTCTCCGCCGCGTGTGCGCACCGCAATGTACCGGCTCAAACCACTCCCGCGATTCCCGTAAATCTCGTTGCAGTTAAACAGGAAGACGTCCCGGTCTATAGCCAGTGGGTTGGCACCCTACAGGGGTACATCAATGCTCAAATTCGGCCGCAAGTCAGCGGCTATTTGATTCGTCAGGATTATCGCGAAGGAACAGCTGTCACCAAGGATCAAGTCCTTTTCGAGATCGATCCTCGCCCCTTTCAGGCCGTGCTCGACCAAGCCCGCGCTCAGCTCGCCGGCGATCAGGCCCATCTGGGTGAGGCCAGGCTTGATGTCGCACGCGATATTCCCGAAGCTCAGGTCAACGCCATTCCTCAAAGCCAGATGGATGATGATCGTCAGGCCCTTCTCGCTGCTCAAGCTGCTGTCCAGGCTGGCCGGGCAACGGTGGAACAAGCCCAGCTTAATCTCGGCTATACAAAAGTCCGCTCAATCATCTCAGGCATCGCGGGCATTGCTGTTATCCAAGTCGGCAATCTTGTTAATTCGACGACCGTTCTCACTGCAGTTTCCCAAGTGAATCCGATCAAGGTCTATTTCCCGGTGAACGAACAAGACTACATGCGCATGGCCGCTAGCGGCGCGGGCTCGGTCGCCGGCTTTCATCATCCGCTGCAGATGATCTTCGCAAACGGAACAACTTATCGGTTTCCCGGGCACGTCCTCTTCGCGGATCGCCAGGTCGATCCCCAGACGGGCACCATCAGCATCGTCGGTGCATTCCCCAATCCCCGCGATCTGCTCCGTCCCGGCCAATACGTCCGCATCCGCGCGCTCACCGAAATTCTGAAAAACGCGTTGGTTGTTCCTCAAACTGCGGTGACTCAGCTCCAAAGCAACAGTCAAATTGCCGTTGTCGGCCCCGGTAATGTCGCGCACATCCGCACCGTCGAAGTCGGCGCGACGATCGGTACGATGTGGGTCATCACCAAAGGGCTTCAGCCCGACGAGCGCGTCGTTATTGACGGAGCCCAGGGTATTCGCAACGGCGAAAAGGTAACTTCCGGTGCCGCTGCCACACAGATGAAGGATCACTGATCGATGCCGGAATTTTTCATTCGGCGTCCGATCGTCGCCATCGTCATCGCCATCCTTACCGTCGCCGCCGGCGTGATCATGATCACACGTCTGCCGGTCTCGCAATTCCCCGATATCGTTCCGCCCGAAATGATGATTTCCGCCACCTTCGTGGGCGCCGACGCCCAGACCATCGCTCAGTCGGTGGCCACGCCGCTTGAAGAGCAGATGAACGGCGTGGACAACATGAACTACATGTACTCGGTCAACGCCGCCGGCAATAGCCAGATGCGGATGATCGTCGATTTCGCCGTCGGCACTGATCCCAATACCGATCTCATCCTCACCCAGATGCGCGAGAACCAGGCTCAATCCCAACTGCCTCCTGACGTCACACGCTTCGGCGTGACCACTCAGAAATCGGTCACTGCGCCCTTCATGCTCATCTCGCTCGATTCACCGCACGGCACTTACAACGCCCAGTTCCTAGCCAATTACGCCTATATCAATCTCGCTGATCCCATTACTCGCCTTAAAGGCATCGGAAGCATCCAGATCTGGGGCGCCGGACAGTATGCCATGCGCGTTTGGCTTAATCCGGATCGCATGGCCAAGCTCGGCATCACGGTCGCTGATGTTTCCGACGCGCTTCAGGCGCAGAACACCGTCAATCCCTCCGGCCAGATTGGCGGCGAGCCAGGCCCGCCCAACCAGCCCTACACCTATGCCGTTCGGGCGCAGGGCCGCCTTGTCACCGCCGATCAATTCGGTGACATCATCGTCCGCGAAACGCCTGGCGGCGGTATCGTCCGCCTTCGCGACATCGCCCGCACCGAGCTTGGCACCCAGGATTATTCAGAACAGGGCCTTCTGAACGGCCGCCCCGCCGTTATCGTCGCTGTGTTCCAGCTCCCCGGCTCGAATGCCGTCGAGGATGCCGCAGAAGTGCGCGCATTGATGCAGCAGAAAAAAATCAACTTTCCTTCCGATATGAGCTATGTCGTCTCGCTCGACCAGACGCTCGCCGTAAGCGAAGGCATGCGCGAAATCATCAAAACGCTCGTCATCGCCTTGATCCTGGTAATCCTGGTCGTATATCTCTTCCTCCAGAGTTGGCGCGCTACTCTGATTCCGCTTCTCGCCGTTCCTGTCGCTCTTGTCGGCACGTTCCTTTTTTTTCCTTTATTCCATTTCTCCATCAATACTCTCACCATGTTCGGCCTTGTCCTCGCTATCGGACTTGTGGTTGATGACGCGATCATTGTCGTTGAAGGCGTCGAGCGCCACATCGAAGAGGGCTTGTCTCCAAGGGAAGCCGCCAACCGCGCGATGAAGGAGCTCACCAGCCCCGTGATTGGCATCGCGTTGGTGCTCTCCTCGGTATTCATTCCGACTGCCTTCATTCCCGGCATCACCGGTCGTCTGTATCAGCAGTTCGCCGTCACGATCTCCATCTCTGTTATCCTCTCCGCTTTTAACGCGCTCAGCCTGAGCCCTGCTCTGTCCGCTCTCTTGCTTCGTCCTGGCAAATCCCGTCGGGGGCCGCTCGGCAAATTCTTTGACTGGTTCAACCGCGCCTTCACTCATGGAACCAACGGTTTCGTGCGCGGCTCGGCCATGCTGATTCACAAGAGTGCGATTGCTGTTGTCCTGCTCGCTGCCTTTTGTGCGGGTGCCTGGTATTTCGACCAGAAGCTACCCAGCGGCTTCCTGCCTGACGAGGACATGGGCTACACCTACGTCAACCTCGAACTGCCTAACGCCTCCTCGCTGGAGCGCACCAGCGAAGTCACCAAAGAGGTTTCTCGAATCATCCTTCAAACTCCCGGTGTTCGCTACGTCACCAGCGTCGCAGGTTTCAGTATGCTCAGCTTCGTCCGCTCCACCTACAGTTCATACTTCTTCGTCACTCTCCAGCCCTGGGAAGACCGCACCCAACAGCAGGAGCAAATCGGCGCTATTCAATTCCGTCTCAATCGGGAACTTCGCAGACTTCCGGAAGGTACCGCCATCAGTTTTTCTCCGCCCGCCATTCCGGGGGTCGGAACATCCGGCGGGTTCACTCTCGCTCTGGAGGACCGCGGCGGCCACGGCATTCCCTATCTCGCTGCCAACCTCCAGAAGTTCCTTGCCGCCGCGCGCCGCCGTCCCGAAATCGGCTCAATCTCTTCCACTTTTCTGCCAAGCGTCCCTCAGAAATTCGCTCAGGTGGATCGCTCTGCGGTTTTGAAAATGGGCGTGCCGCTGCCATCGGTTTACCAGTCGCTTCAGACGTTTCTTGGCGGGCTGTTCGTCAACTACTTCAATCGATTTGGCCGCCAGTGGCAGGTCTATATCGAGGGTGAACCGTCCGCCCGCAGCGAGGTCGCCGATCTCTCTCGCCTCTACGTCCGCAATGCCAACGGCCAGATGGTCCCTTTATCCACTCTGGTCAAATTGGAGCCTTCCACGGGTCCCGAGTTCGTCATGCACTACGATGGTTTTAACGCGGCTCAGATCAACGGCAGTGCCACTCCTGGATACAGTTCTGAACAGGCTACCGCGGCTCTCGAACAGGTCTTCCATCAAACGATGCCTCGCGATATGGGCTACGACTACATGGGCATGTCTTTCCAGGAGCAAGCGGCAAGGAAGGGCGTCTCCCCCGTGGCCATCTTTTCTTTGTCTCTCCTTTTCGTTTTCCTCATTCTTGCGGCGCTGTATGAAAGCTGGTCGCTGCCCTTCAGCGTGCTTCTCAGCACTCCCGTCGCGGTGTGCGGTGCGCTCGGCATCCTCTTCCTGCGCCGCCTTTACGTGGAGAGCTTCTATCCCACCTACCTCGTCCATATCCAAAATGACGTCTATTCACAAATCGGATTGGTTATGCTCATCGGCCTGGCCGCGAAAAATGCTATCCTCATCGTCGAATTCGCCAAAAAACAACATGAGGAAGAAGGTGCGTCTCTTATTGATGCCGCTCTTATCGGCGCTCGTTTGCGTCTTCGCCCGATTCTGATGACTTCCTTCGCTTTCATTCTCGGTACGGTTCCGCTCTGGATGGCTAGCGGCGCCGGTTCGGTGGCCCGGCAGATCATGGGCACGACTGTGATCGGCGGCATGATTGCCGCCAGCCTCATCGGCGTCTTCCTCGTGCCGCCAATTTTCTACATCGTCGAACGCATTTCCGGCGCAAAAGACCTTGTACCCGCCGCTCCCGCCACCGCCGAGTCCCAAGGAACACCGAAATGAAAAACTGCCTTTTCCTCTCGGTGCTCGCGTTGCTCGCGTTTCTGTCGGGCTGCATGCTCGGTCCGAAGTACAGGCGTCCGCCGGTCAGCGCTCCGCCTTCCTATCGCGCTAGCTCTCCCTCCGCCACTCAACCCGCCGTATCCCTCGGTGCGGAAAAATGGTCTCAAGTCTTTCAGGATCCGGTGCTCCAAAAGCTCGTCCATCGCGCTCTCCGTAAAAACTATGACGTGCGCATCGCCGCCACTCGCGTTGTCGAGGCGCAGGCTGAACTCCGCATCACCCGCGCGAGTCAGTTCCCTTCCGCCGCACTTGGCCTGCAGCTATTCAGTCAGGGAATCCCGAAGACTTCCAAGGTGTTCCCGGCCTATCAAGTGAATGCCGGTCATCTGAGCCTCTCGGCCATTTGGGACCTGGATTTCTGGGGAAAATACCGAAGCGAAACCGAAGCCGCTCGCGCCGACGTGCTCGGCACCGAATGGGGTCAGCGCGCCGTGCTGTCCTCGGTGGTTGCCGGCGTCGCCTCATCATATTTCAAGCTCCGCGCACTCGATGACGAGCTTCAAATCGCCACGAGAGCGCTTACCTCGCGGCAGGATTCACTTCGCCTGATAAATGTCCTTGCCGACCATGGCTCGGCTTCTCAACTTGACGTCAGCGAAGCCCGCCAGCTTGTGTTCACCGCTTCGGAAGCCATTCCCGACCTTCAGCGCCAGATCGAGCAGCAGGAGAATCTACTCAGTATACTGCTCGGCGAAAATCCGGGGCCTATTCCTCGCGGACTTCCGCTCACCAGCCAGCCTGTTCCGCTCGCCATTCCCGCAGGCCTGCCTTCCGAATTACTCGATCGCCGCCCCGAGGTCCGCGAAGCCGAGGATAGTTTGATCGCCGCCAACGCCACGATCGGCGTCTTGAAAGCTGCGCTCTTTCCCGATATATCACTGACGGGCACGGGTGGCGTCGAAAGTAACGCCCTCAATCGAATCCTGAGCGGCTCCTCCCACGCGTGGCTCGGCTCTATCAATATTTCCCAGCCTATTTTCCAGGCTGGTGCCTTGCACACCGGCGTTCGACTCGCGCAGGCTCAGCGCGAGCAAATGGTCCTCACCTATCAACAGACCATTCAAAATGCTTTTCGCCAGGTCTCCGATGCACTTATCGCTTATCAGAAGTACCGCGAGTTTGGAGAGCAGCAGGAAAAATTGGCGCAAGCCGCCCAGAATTCCGACCGCCTCTCCCAGATCCTCTATAGCCACGGCAGCGCCAGCTATTTGCAGGTCCTCACCAGCCAGACGAATCTCCTCGCCGCTCAATTGAATCTGGTCGAAGCCCAGCTCAATGAGCGCCTCTCGTTTGTCCAAATCTATCAGGCGCTCGGCGGCGGCTGGCAGCGATAACCATCCTCATGGATGTCAGTCTGTTGCCACGCGCAGCAGATTCCACGGAACAGCATCGCTCGTTGGATCGAGGAATACAATTCTTACTCTGACACCTCAGATTGCCGGGAGGCGGGCTGAGCCTCGACGGCCGGGCATGGTCGAAACGAACCGCACGCGCTCTTCGACCTCATCACCAGCCGCTATAACTTTGCGCAGTTCATTCCGTGCGAAAATCTCGACAGTAGTTGCTGTGTGCCCTAAGGCTCTGGCCGCAAGACTCATGCGGGCGGCACACCGCGCCGCCAATCCGACGAGCCACGCTACCGCAGTTGACTAGTCCGCGAGCACGGCATCATAGCGTGCATACTGCTTCCTCGAAGTCGTTTCAGTTTTTGTTCTTTCCACTGCTCTAGAGAGATTCTCAATCGCCTCGTTCTTCTCAATTGTGATCACTAAAAGGAGCGAACTGGAAAGTAATGCGTCCGAACCGACAGCAATCCCGTCGTAGACACAGCCATCAAAAACCGCATCGCGTACTTGGCTAGCAAAGCCGACACGCTTTTGTCGCTTTGGGTCTATGACGTGATCCTATTCGATGGTTCACGTCCGAAACGCAAAATCGGAACCGCGCTTGCGAAATTTCCCGAGTAGCCAGCGAGGGCGCTCAGCGAACTCTGGGCGTGCTTCTCAACCAGGAAACAGGTTGTCCCACTCGACCGGGAGCTCTCGAAGGCCCAGGCCACGCTGCTTCAGAAGGCCGAGAGTTTTATCCTGCAGGTCAGCGATTTCCTGACGGCGCGGCTCCTGGATAAGCAGGAAGCCTTCCGCATCCTGAAAAGGACGCTCAACTTCTCCCCGGAAAAGCTGGACCTGGCGAAGCTCAAATACGACACTTTCCTCGATTACTACCTTTGTGAGTCACACCTTGAATGTCGCCGGTCATCTCCGCCTCGACGATTATTATGTCAAGGTTCTCACGCTCAAAGAGCCGTTCGCACAGAGTTTTCCATCCCGCCGACTCACGCTTTTACGACAACCCTGGCTTATACCGGGGCCGGGACCGTGATTATCGGTTGCGCCGGTATGAAGAACATGCGCTGGCCGACCTTGGAAGGTTCCGCGTCGTAGCCATCGAAGACCTAGCGAAATACCTATACGAGGGCCATCGCGTGGAGCTGGACCGCGACCTGCGAAGCCTGGCGCGACAGGGGCTGATCCAGCACAAAACATTTGAAGGCTCGGATGGAAGCACCCGCAAATTGTTCACGCTCACAAAGGCTGGTCACCATCTGTTACGCGCACACCATGTGCTTCCCGAAACCCAGTCGGCATACTACGGATTCGTGAAACCGAAAGAAGCAAGCCACGACGCGGACATATACCGGGTCTATCAGAATGAGGGTCGGCGAATCGCTCGCAACGGCAGCAGGAAGTTCCGAGTGATTCTGGATTTGGAGTTGAACCCCTTTTTGTTTCGGAGTCCGTCCAACCCTGAGAAGCCCATCTCCACCGTCAGGCGAGCTTGGAAGACAGCCCTCACGATCGCGGGCGTTTCGTATTTTCCGATCCACAACCTCCGTCGCTCATTTTGCACGGGCCTTAGCTGGGTTGCTCCCGATGCGGTCGTGCAACATGCGATGTGCCACAGCAGCCCGGAAACGAAACGGTTTTATCAATTTGGGCTCGCCCAAGAGGTTCGAGAGCATCTCGAACACGTGAACGGAAACACGTATGTGGACCGGCTTGGCCGTCGGCAAATGCTGCTCGGCGGCACAGCGAGCCTCGGGACCGCATTGATAATTTCGGTGTCTTTTTTCGCGTTGGATGGCTCCAGAGTCGCCTCGCGGGGATAGATCTGACGGCGCTTCTTTTACACATCGGATCGATCCTTCGCGATTAGTATTCGCCCGGTGATCAGATATTTGGCAGCAGGTCGAAGTATTCATCATCCTCGTTTGCCCCGCCCTCACCCTTGCCCAGCTCTTTTTCGGACTCAATGAAATCAATCCGCTCGATCCATTTGACCATCTTGTAGCCCAGTTGATTTTCGACCCGCAACCGCAATGGAGCGCCATGTTCGCTGGGCAGTTGGTCGCCGTTCAACTTATAGGCCAGTATGCATTCCGGCTTTAGTACATTCTCCAGACTCTGCGTATCGTAGTACGGCTCGCCAAATTGGTCCTCGCCGAAAGAAAAGAAGGCGACAACTTGCGCAGAGGGCTTGGGTTTGACCAACTTAATCAACGACTTCATCGGCAGTCCATTCCATTGAGCAATGCCTGACCAGCCCTGAATGCAGTGGTGCATCGTGACATGCTCTTCCGCATCGAGCGCCTGGATTTGCGGCAACGATAGCTCTACGGGATTCTCCACCAGACCGCCTACCTTGAGCTTGTAATCCCGAAAACGATTGCGCTCCAGTAGCTTCCAATCTTCCCTGGTAGGTGGCTTACCGTTCGACCAGAAGTGGGGCGAGATTTGCTCCTTCGTATATCGGCTCTTGGGACGGAGCCGGTTGATCAAAGCGCGCCGGAGAGGCACCGATATGGCTTTCTGTGCGTGCTGCAGCAGGCGCGGCGCTTTCCAGGAGATGTAGTGCGCCGCAATCCATGAGGCGACCACCGCTGCGAGACCCACAAAGCCCAGGATCATTCCCAGCGGTCGGTGATTGTCCGTGCCCAAAACGATGTGATTCATGTTGCGCTCGAACCCGGTCGCGATCACCAGCGAGACATGCACGATGAGAAACCCAACCCAGCAGAGCATCATCAGGAAGTGGATGGAACGCGCCCCTTGCCTTCCGCCAAAGAGGCGGGTAAACCCCGGGAAACGGTTGACCATGGCGGGCGACATGGCAGCGCCCGCGACAATTGAGATGGGAGCAAATACGAAAACTACAAAAAAATATGCGATCTGCTGCAAAGCGTTATAGGCGTAAAATCCGTTGGGTTCGGGCGGAAAATGGAAATTTGCATAGTAAACAAAGGTCGACCACGCGTGCGGCAGAACTGACCAGGAGTTCGGCACCAACCTCTACCAGTGCCCCGATACGAAAAGCAGTGGAATGAAAATTAGGCCCGTAAGGATGAATCCGTAAACATCGAGGAAATGCCAGGAACGCGCCATCCCGACGCTATGGCGATAGCCCGGTGTTGCAATCAGCGGTGAAATGTAACGGTCGTCGTCGCTCGCTCTCCAGATACGGTCCCTGGGTACTTTCAACGGAGTCAAGCGAATCCATTCGGTGCCCGGCGTGCAGCCGTCGTTGAAATACAGGCGGGGATGGTCCATCAGAATCGAAAGACCGCTGCGGGCCAGCATCATTAGGAATACAAAATTGAAGAAATGCGCCCAGCGGAGCCACCAGGGGAAACCATGCACCGCGGTGAAAGTAGCCGGGTTTATCGGGGCTACCGGGGTGAGGTACGGAAGGCCATAAATCGCCGCCTGCCCCCACGCCAAGCCGAGCGGAATCAGCGCCAGACAAACCGCAACGGCAACGAACGAAGGTTTGATCCAGACTCGGAATCGCCGGTCTAACGGGTAATAAACGGCTTTATGTGCCGCATCGAATGCAATCTCGGTTCTACGTAGACCTCCTTATGGCATGCCGCCTGCGCGGTGGCTCGGGACGTTGGGCCTACCAGCCGCGGGGTACGGGAAGAGGCGTGGCGATGCTACGACTTTTTGGCGGCTCCTCCACCTCCAGCCCTGCATCGCGTGCACCGGATTTATATTCCCCTCTCTCGGTCGAACTGCATATATTTTGTTCCTCGATCCGCGCGGCGAAGAGTTCGAGTCCGCGAAATACCATCCTGAACCATGCGATCGCCGTCGATAGGCGGTGGCAGCACGACTATCTGGCCTGCGCGGCTCGGCGTCGCACTGTGATTTGGAAGTTTCGGCCCGGACCCTTCTTGCTGTCTGCGGATTCCTGCAATGGCGTGCCAGTTTCGAATGATCCATTTACGGAGATCTCATTTACTCCGACCCGCCACGCGGAGGAGCAACCGCAAAGACGAGTGACGCAAGAAACACCAAGACGCCGAGACCGACGAGCGTCGCGGCCACGAACGCGAAAAGCACGAACGAAAGTGGATGAAACCAAAACAGACTGATGATTTCAACGCACAGCCCGACGACGATGAGGGCGCTGGACGCGCGCATGAGGCGTCGCATACCGATTTGGCTGAGTTTCATTGGCCTGGACTCCAGAACTTAACGTGGCCGAGCGAGGCGATATCGTGCACCGTATCGTGGCAGCCGCTGGTGACGCAGGACATGTGATTGGAAGTTAAAGACGCCATGATGGCCCGATGCACGGGATTGCCTTCGAAATCCCGCGCGCCAGCATGACAACGCAGGCATTGATCGTTGTTGAAGCCGCCAGGAATGGTGATATGCGCGGGAGGAGTGCTGACGTATTGCATGTATATCCGCTTGAGGCCCCGCATCTTGTCCACGAGCGGACCGTAGATGGCGTAGTCGGCGTGGCAGGCGTAGCAGGCTTCGTTCGCAGGGACGCGGTGATTTTGAAAATGCGCGGCTGGGATGTAGTTGGGATTATCGACGTACAAGCTGCGGCCGTAAGGCTGCATGGAGTGGCAGGAGATGCAGAAGCGCCTCTGCTCGGAGCGCTGTATGTGCGCGGACATTCCACCGCCGACGCACAACACCGGCAGGATGAACAGCGCGATGAAGGCCAGTATTTTTTCGCGCGGTCCGGCGGCGACAACCGGACGAACCAGGAAAAAGAGGGCCAAGATGGCTGAGACGACGATTAGCGCAATCAGAATTGCCGTTGTCCCGAACATGAAAGCTCCCGAGTGCGAAGGGTAAGCGCGTCGTTATAGGAGCGGCGGACAGCAGCGATACGGAAACCGGTTTCGACCGTCCACAACGCTCCCGAAAATCTACTACTTCTTACCGAGCTCGCGGATGAAACCGACCAAGTCCTTAATTTCGGAACCGGAAAGCTTGTCCTTGTATGACGGCATGGCGCCCTTGCCGTCGGAGATGAAAGTGGTCAATTCCTTATCCGACATTTTCTGTACGTCGGCCGAGCCGAGAGCGCGCATGTGCATACTTCGTCCGATGGCGGTATCGCCCTTGCCATCGGCGCCGTGGCAGACGGCGCAATGGGACTTGAAGAGGCTGGCGCCGCTCTGGCCGAAAGCTGGCGTCACCAAGAGGAGCGAGCCAACTGCGAGAGCGAGAAGAGTTCGATTAATGCGAGCCGAACGAGACTTCATTAGGTTCCTCCTGAATGAGAATCGGAAACGTACCACAATCAGCAGCGCGCGAGCATTGGCACCCTGTCAAAAAGCGTAATGGATTGAGAACGTCGCGTTGCTGCCGTTAAAATCCTGTAACGGGATGGCGGCCAGCCCGAAAGGATTGGTCACGCCGGCTTCGTTAAATCCGTAGTAGTTCCAGGCCATCTTGTAGCTGAAGCCGCGGTACACATCCACAGTGACGGACGCATACGGCAACTGGTAATTGTAATCGAGCGTGCCGGAAGGCGTGAGCGGGTTAAGAAATATGGTGCTGCCACGTACGAAGCTGCCGCCGTAGCCGAGTGTGGTGGTGACGCGTTTGGCCGGCTTCCACATCACGTCGGCGTGGGCGAAGTGATCGGCACTCGAATAGGTGGATAGAGCTTCGAGGCCCGCGGCGCCGACGGAGGCGTTGGGAATATTGCAGGCGAACGTGTCCACTCCCGGAGGCGAAGTGCTGACCGGGAGCGTGGACGGCGGGGCCGTTGGATTGGCGTAGGTGATGGAATAGTTGAAGCAAATGTCGGATTGCGTGTAGAAGTCCCAATAGTTGTAGCCGAAGCTGACGGCTAGCTTCGGATTGGGCATGAGCGTGGCGTTGAAGCTGTAGGAGCGGTCGTGCTCGATATTCGAAACCGTGTCGACATTGTCGCGGTTTTCGTGGATTTCCACCGCGCCGTCTAAACTGGCCCAGGGTTTCGGGGTGTAGGTGGCGTGAACTTTATAGCCCTGCACCTGGCGGGGAGAAATGCGCGTGAAAGCGGCGTCATTGTAGCCCCAAGTGAGTTCGCCCGTGAGGTGGAGGGTATCGGTTGGCCGCGCCGTGAAGCCCGCGAGCAGCGCGTTTTCATTAATACCGAGAGCGGTATAGGTTGGCCCGGTAGTCGGCGCAGCTGGAGTGTAGGTGATTGAACCATCGGGATTGAGCACGCAAACGGCTGACGGGCCCCCCGCGCAACTGCCGCGCGCGGCGAGGTAATAGTTGCCCACGGTTCCGGTGGCACCTCCCGGATAATAGATGTCGGCGGTGGTATAGGAAACTGACGATTGGGCGATGTCGCGGTGATCGTACCGGTAGCCGACGTAGGCGTTGATGCGCCGGGTAAATTCGTAAGCGAGCTTGAAGGTGTTGGTCTTCATATCCTGCTTTAAGAAATTCCAGTTGTAGGCGCTCACCAGGTCTGCGGCGGAGGAGGCGGTATGGTTGGGGCAGGTCGCTTCGTTGGCCACAAAGCTGGCGCCAGCGCAATTGGCGGAGACAAACGCGCCCACCGGAGCGCCCAGGCCGACGCCGCCGGGAATGGTATTGAAGAGAGAGCCGAGAACGCTGTTCCAGAGTCCTGGCGTGCGCCAGTTGTAGTAGCGGAACTGGTCTTCAAGGCGGAACTTTTCCGTGACGGCGTAAACGCCGGACCAGTTGCCATCCACCGAAACTCGCTTGGCATTTGCCGGACCCGCCGAGGTACTGCCGGGAGAGCTGGTCCGCGTGGTCCAACCGATCAGAAGCTCGTTGAAGTCCGGGATTTGGTTGTTCGAGCTGCTGTAGCCAAATGATCCGGACATTTCGAATTTCTGAAAGTAATCGGATTCAAAGCGCACGCGCTCGGTGGGCGTGAAGTCGCGCGGGCGACCGGCTTCCTGGCTGTAATACACGTAGCCATTGCAATTGGAGGCCACCGTTGGCGGTGAGGTGCCGACGCTGGTGATCGGAGCGGCGCAAGGATATGTCTCCGCAGGCGTCAGATCGCTCCACACCAAACCCATGTAAGTCGGCGTTCCATTGGATGTCTGATAGTTGAAACTCCCTGGAGTGGCCGTGGGACTGAGCAGAACGTCGTTGTCCTGTTTGAAGTAGTTTAGGAACTGATCGTAGGAGATCGTGGTGCGCGGCAGGATCCGAAAATCGACGCCCGCGCGGTAAGCGTTCGTGGTGTAGCTGAAGGTTTCCGGAAGATCTGGCACCGAGCCGCCGATATCGCCAGTGAGGAAGCCGGGGCCCTCGTCGCGATCGTGTGAATAGCCGAGCCGCAACCGCGCACGCGACTGGGGGAAAAGCAGCAGATCGTAATCCTGCATGCGGCGGACCAGATTGAGCGCGTGCGGCGAGTTGGAGACCGACACGGCGGGACTCGAACAGAAGCCAGGCGTCCCGGGATTCGCCGTCGTAGGACCGCTGACGATGCAGCCGACGGTCTGCGATCCTACCGGATTCGGTGAGGCAGGGTTCAGCGGGTTGGCGAACAAATTGTAGTCCCAGAAATTCTTGTCGCGACGGAAAGTGAAATCGAATTCGTACCACTTGTTCTTGTCGATATGCAGGCGCGATACGTCGTTAGGATCGCCGCCGTAGCCGAAGTTCGAAAGGTGGAAATTATCGAAAAACAACCCGTTGTGATTGAGCGTGCGCATATCTAGGGTGTAATCGAACAGTCGAACTCCCGAACCAAGGTTCACGAACGTGTCGTAGGTGTCGTAGTTACCGTTGACTTCGTTGGCGCGGTATCCGAAATCGATGGTCTGCTGCACATTGTAATTGCCGGAGTCGACGCCCTGGGTGGCGGCGCCGCCATCGTCCTGGGCGCGACCGCAGGGGGCCAGCGCGAGCACGACGAGTAGAGCCAAGCCAACCTGGACGAGCCACCGGCGATCATTCATAGCCCTTCTCCAACCTTCGGAACCTCCCACCGCTTCCGGGATATCCCCGAGTCCCGCTCTTCGCCTTCCTCTTCCCGCAATCGGGCGCTCGCTGACTACTTAAAGAAATAGGCGCTGAAATTCGATCCGTGAATCTGGCTGTGGCACAGAATGCACGACTGGAAAAAGCTCGCCTGGTTGTGGAATGAAGGCGCACCCGGCGCAGCGCTGAAGCTCGAAGTCGTATGGCATTGCAGGCAGAGCAAATTCACGTTGCTGACCTTCAGCATGTGCGGATTCGGACTGCCGTGAACCATGTGGCAGGATGTGCAGCCGTCCACCCGCACGGGCGCGTGCTCGTAGACAAACGGCCCGGCTTTATCCACGTGGCATTTGACGCAGACGGCGTCCTGCGTGGAGGCTATGCGCACCTGATTCGGACCTTCGGTACCGTGCACGTTGTGGCAGTCGGTGCACTGGATCAACCCTTCGTTGACGCGGTGATGGAAGGGCATTTCGAACTGGGCGCGCTGCGCCTGATGGCACTGATAGCAGAGCGTCGGCTGGGCCTTGGAAAGCAGGTATTCGGCGGTGGTGGCGTGGTGGATCGAGTGGCACGATATGCAGCTGATGCCGTTTTCGGCGTGGATCGAGTTCAGATCATTCATGTGTTGCGTGCCGCCGGCATGGCAGGCCAAGCACCGCGCGTCAACGGCCTTGGCTGACAGCTTCGGGAATCGGATAATCTTGGTGACGTCGCCACCGCCGGCCACGTGCGCTTCGCCCGGACCATGGCAGCTTTCGCAGCCTTGGTGCGACGGGCCGCCGCGCGTATTCAGGGTGGTCTTCCAGTGCGGCGTTTTTTCCCAGTTCTTGTACTCGTCTTCATGACAGGTCCCGCAAACTTCCGAGCCAACGTAAGCTGAGGTTTGGTTTGCTGTCGCCGTCTGGTTTCTTGCGTCCTCAGTGTGTCTGGCCTGAATCGCTTGAGCCCGGCTGGATAGGACGATCAGCATCGAGAAGCAAATCGCAAACAGAACCGGATGGCTCTTCATCGAACGCCCGCACCGTTTCGCTCTCTTCGAATGCTCGGGCTTAGCCCAAGGTGCCCGCAATCGCGGGAATGCGGAGATCATCGTTTAAGTGGTTTCAGTGGGTCTGTGACGCTTGTCACACAGCACGGTGCGAAGCGTCACTCAGCGGCCAGAAATGGAATATGGTTGGAATATCTTTTCGAGGTCAGCCTTGTTCGTAATGACTACCGTTGAACCGTGAACTGCCACCAGATGCTTGCGCCTAAAATCGGCGAACAATCGAGTAACGGTTTCGCGGGACGAACCAATCATCTGCGCAATTTCCGCGTGCGTAAGAGTCAAAGTGACACGAGGAGAGCCATCAGCCTCGCCGCTGGTCTTGCCATTTTGCGCCGTGAGATCGAGCAGGAAACGCGCCAGTTTTTCGCCTGCAGAACCAGAAAGCCCTAGGTAACGGACTTCTCTATACATTGCGTGATAGATGTCGCTCAGTATCTCGGCAACCCGCACCGCCACCTCTCCGTGCTCTCGTAGAAACTTTAGGAATGCATTCCTGGGAATGAAGTTGGCTTGAATCGGTTCGAGCGCCTCCGCCGTTACCTCATATGGTTTTCCGGATATCGTGCCGGGCAGACCGACGACTTCTCCCGGATCGGCGATACGAAGGATCAACGATTTTCCATCGGCGGAGCTTGCGGAGAGCTTGACTTTGCCATTGCAAATGACAAAGACCCCGCGCGGCTCTTGACCTTCGACGAATAGAATCGCGCCTTTGGGATACATCGCCGAAGAGGAAATCTCGTCCAGGCCCTCAATCGCTCGCTGGGGCAGATTGCAGAAAAGCCTGTCCCTCATCATCGGACAGGTCAGGCAGCTTTCGATGACTTCCAAACCGTAGGGCGTCTTCATTGGCTTCTTCGCCCGCATTATACGCCGTCTTTTCTTTGGGATAACGCATATCCGGTTGGCCATTTGCTTACCTCCCGGGAGGCTTTGTTTCGCTGATTCCCTCCAACCTCACGCTATTCCGAGTGCGGGGATTTGCCGGTGACTCTGGTCACAGCGTGGGGTGACACGCGTCACTTCGGTGAGGGAATTAAAAGAAGAAACCAAAACGGAGGGACAGATGCGAAACCCCTAGAACCCAGCTGACGTCGCTTGTGGCGGCTATCGAACTACAAGCACGGGACAAGGCGCGTGATGGAGTACTTCCTGCGACACGCTTCCCAGCAAGGCGCCCTCTATCCTTCCCCGGCCGTGACTACCGATTACCAGGAGGTCAGCCAGCCATTCAGTCGCGACATCGACGATCTTGGAAGCGGGTTTCCCCGGCTCGGCGAAATCGCGCACTTCAACGCCGGAGTGCACCTGTTCTCGAAACGATACCAGGAGTTGGATCGCGGCGTTCTCGGACATCTCGGCTAGCCGGTCCGCCGGCACACCCCAAGTGGTACCGGGGCCGACCGATGGATCAAACACATGAACAAAACCAACGGCAGCACCCAAGGACTTCGCGAGCTCGATCCCGATACTCGCTGCATGGGCCGCAAAAGGGCTGTCATCCACGGCAATAAGGATTTTTCGGAAACTCATCGTGATCAAACCCCACTAACGCAATCGCTACATTCGGCCACTTTTCTGATTTCGGTTCCCGCCCGGAACAGAAGGGGAGAAACTCAAGCGGATGGTTTCTCCCCTTTTTTCGAACCTACACCTGCCGATAACGATTATGCTATCTGAGCTTTTCTTGCTGGCTCTTTGGCTATAGCAGCCTTCGGGAGCCGCAATTCAAGCACGCCATTCTTCAGAATCGCCTCGGCTTTCTTGGTTTCGATTCGCGAAGGCAAATCCAGCACTCGCAACAGTTTACTTGCGCAGTGCTCGGACAGGATGACCGATCCCCCACCCTTGTGCTCTTCATTCGCCTCTCTTTTGGCGGAAATGACGAACCTTTGCGGTTCTAGCCGTACCTCTAAGTCCTCTGTCGAAAAACCGGGAACTTCGGCACGCACAATAAATGCGCGTTCGTTCTCGGTGATTTGGAAATGCCTCTGATGCAAGGTTTCGGCTTCGGCCTTGAACCAATGTTCAAGGTCGTGGCCAGACTGCCGGCCTTCGGTTTCAAAGATTTCATACGCCCGGCGAGCGATGGAATCATATATATCCTTGAAACGGTTTTCGATTTTACCGTCCTCTGAAGCCTCGACGGAAACAGTCTCTTTTCCCGATTCCGTTGCGATTGCCATCTGATCTTTCATCGTCTTTCTCCCTTCTGAGAAACTCCGAGCGCCCCAAAGAGAGGGGCGCCGAAAAACAAGCTTCGTTGACCGTAATCATCGTCACAAAAGGTGATGGTTCGGACTCCCGAACTGACTTGTGCTAACGTGCCCGCGAGCGGTGAGTACGGGACAAGAGGCGCGTGCCACGATTTTGTGTGCTATAGCGTTTCCGATATGGGTTGCCGTCCCCATGTGCCTTCCTGCATCCCGCACTCCGAGAACAACTAAGTCAGCATGGCGTTCCGCAGCCGTTTGCAGAATTCGATCAGCGGGATCTCCATAGTCGACGACCGCTTCCGGGCGGCACCACAGCTCCGCATCTTTCGGCACCAGTTCCAGTAGATCGTGCATGGCGTTGGCTATCGATTTCTCCTCGGGCCGATTTGCCACGTTCTGCTCTCTTTTAATTACGTATATCAAAATGAGTTGAGCTTCGTTTTCTTCTGCAAGCGAGATAGCGTGAGGAGTGGCAGCTAAAGATTCGGGTGTAAAGTCGGTTGCGAACAGTATTCTACTGAAACGAGCTCCATTGTGTGCGGCATTGCGGACGCGGGGACCGATGGTCATGACTGGAACTGGCGCGCGGCGGAATATTTCTTCCGCAACGGACCCGAGAAGGACTTTTTGGACGCCAGTGCGGCCATGGGTGCCAAGAATAATGAGGTCGATGTTCGAATCGCCCATTACCGCTTCGAGCGAAGGCCAAACTGCAGCTCCACGAATTACCGTTGTTTTGTGCGGAACGCCGGCGAGCTGTGATTCGACACGCTGCATTCCCGCTCGGGCGCTTTCTTCCACCGCGGATATCGCTGTCGCAGTTACGTCAGCCGTTGCGTACAAAAGCGGTTCTAGTATCAGCACGTGCAACGCATGAATGGTGGCGCCGAACTCCCGCGCAATTGCAACCGCGAATGGAAGTGCTGCCTCCGACGGTTCCGAGAAGTCCGTTAGGAACTGAACATTCTTGAATGTAATTCGAGCGCCAGTCTCCGCGGTCGTCATTGTGTTCACCTCTTGGACACAGAGTGCATCTTGCGTCGCTTACGAAGCAGTGACGGCAGTCACCCCTGTTAGTGATTCTTGTCACAAAGTTCTGGACCGCCGCGACTCGGCCAGACGAGCGAATTTTCAATACGAAACATCTAGGAGGCCGTTGAAAACGGCTTCTCGGCTTCCACTCGGTCCCTCGTTTCGAGCGATTCCGCTGCCTTGGGCGCGTGACCGCCGACTCCAACGTGACCGACAGGATGGCTTCCGCCCTTGAATCACGCGCGTCGCTCGCCCAAAATGGCGCGTGCGGGTGGTACCAGCATCTCCAAAGAAGAGGTGAAATCATGACGGCAGAGGCAAATCCACAAACAGGACGAGAACACGAGGTGGGGACTTTAACCGCGCCCCTCTTAACGATGGACCTTAATCGGGAGATCGAGCAGCTACGATCCGAAGGGCGCTGGCAGTCTGGACACACCGCAAAGACGCTCGCGAAATATTCCGATTTCCGTGTGGTGCTGATCGTTATGAAAACCGACGGGCGCTTGGAGAAACATCGAACCGAGGGGCAAATCTCGGTTCAAACTCTCGAAGGGCGAATTCGGTTCAGTACAGCCGAGCGGTCGGTAGAGCTCGCGCCTGGCCAGATGCTGACGTTAGAACACGATATTCCTCATGATGTCGAAGGCATAGTTGACAGCGCTTTGCTTTTGACCATTTCTTGGCGGGATGCATCTTCCGTTCGGTAGCGGCTGAAGAAAGATGTCCAACACGTTCAAGCGCGGCGATCACGTCGAATGGAACTCCGAGGCAGGAAGGGTGCGCGGAACTATCATTAAGCGAGTCGTCGGAGCGATCCCTGACGCCGACACGTCTCCGAAACGTTCCCGCTCTTGACGCCTTCCTGCACGATCTGCCACTTCTCATCCGGGGATCGATCTACGCGTGGTTTCCTGCCCATGTTGCCTCCTGTGTGGAGGCCCTGATCCTACTTAACTGCGGTGTCCAGTTTTAGCGGGGAGCCTTACAGTGACGTTGTAATAGAGCAGTGAGCCATCACCGGCGCGGCCCGGGTCGATTTGCACGATTTGAAATTGCTGATGCTTCAATTCTTGAACGGAGCGTCCGAGCATGTCATGGGTGTTGCGCTCGAGGTCCAGAGTGGGCTTTGTTGCGCGCTCCCCCGGCGCGAATACGCTGGCATCGATGCGGTACACGCGCGTCCTGCTAACGGAGTCCGCGGACACTAACTGGATCGCCTGGCTCGGAGCCTCGCTTGAGCGAGGCTGATCGTGGAACCAACTACGTGGCGTGAAGAGCACAAATAAGACAATGGCAGCGACCATCATGTCGTATGCCCAGCTACCGCGCTCATGCGACCAGAAGACCGTGCCGACCAATCCTCGCCACAGTGTATGCATGTCAATGTCCTGAACCGTTTACGACCATCCCGTCGCGCATATGCATCACGCGATGGCCGTAGGTCGCCGCGTCGGGATTATGCGTGATCATCACAATGGTCTGCCCGAGGTCGCGGTTAAGCTGGCGCAGCAGGCCGAGAACAGCCTCCGAGCTCTTCGTATCAAGATTTCCGGTGGGTTCATCGGCCAGGACAATCTTGGGCTCGCTGATAATGGCCCGCGCCAGCGCCACGCGCTGCTGTTCCCCTCCAGAAAGCTCCGAAGGTTTATGGCGCAGCCTTGAAGTGAGCCCGAGAAGATTCACGACCACGTCGAACCTATGCGGATCGAATCCGTTGCCATGGATATGCTGTGCGAGTTCGATATTGTGATGGGTATCGAGTGTAGGCAGCAGGTTGAATCGTTGAAAAACGAAGCCGACCTTATGACGCCGCAGCTGGGTGCGCGCCGAATCACTCATGGCGGTGAGATCGTTGCCATCAAGGAGCACGCGTCCTCGCGTTGCCTGAGCTAGGCCGCCGATCACATGCAGAAGGGTCGATTTTCCGCAGCCGGAAGGACCCATGATGGAGACGAATTCACCCGGCAGAATCTCGACATTCACCCCGCGCAGGGCCGGGATGTCTAGCTTACCCGTGCGAAATACCTTCCAGAGATTTTCAGTCTTGAGTATCGGCTCCAAGGCCGGCTCCCATTGCGATGCAGCACCTTGCGGATGGAAATATTCTAGTCGCCTTTACCATTTCTGCCTAGCATGACTCCGCACAATAGTTCGCACTCATTTCTCGTGGGTTGCGATACAAAGGAAAAATGCTCACTCGTAGGCGAGCGCCTCGACGGGGTCTTTCCGGCTGGCAATCCAGGCGGGGTAGGAAGCACCCAGAATACCGCCAGCGATGGCAATGGCTGCGGCAATGAGAACCCACCGGGGCGTGATCAGGATCGTTATGGAAGGAAAAACACTGATGAAAATCCACCTTAGGAGAAAGCTCAATCCAACGCCCGCAATAATTCCAAACAGGGCGAGCAGCGCCGTCTCGCTTAGGATGATCTGAACGATGTAGGCTTTCGAAGCACCCAGCGACTTCAGCACACCGATTTCGCGCGTGCGTTCGATGATCGTGGTGTACATGGAGAGAAAGATCACCAGAAAGCCGATGGCCACTGCAATAGCAATCATAATGTTGATGAAGGCGCCTAACCCGGGAAGATTCGAGGAAGTCATCAGCGAAATGAAATCCTTTAAGGGCCGGATCTCATAGCCCGGCAAGAGCTGCTTGATTTCGTCAATAACCGCAGCGGTACGATCGGTGCGGTCACACTTGATGAAAAAGACGGATGCCTTGTCGTGCGCGCCCGACATTTCCTGCAGCGTGGACATCAGGACGAACAGGCGCGCTCCCTTGCCGTGCTCGACGATGCCGGCCACATGGAAATTCTTTTCAAGGATGTGTAGGGTCTGCCCAACCTTGATTCGCTTGCCTTTGGCATAGATATCGTCGACGAGAATGTCATCGGGGCCCTCAAGCTCGTGCCCTTCGTGGAAAACAAAGCCGCCCGAAACTGCCCGGAAGCTTTCCTGGTCAATCCCGTAGACGATATCCAGACCATTTACCGAATTGAATTGGACCAGAACGGGAGCCACTGCCTGCACATAGGCGAGAGCCCGGAGTTTATTAGCGATACTGATAGGCATTGGCGCGCCGCTGAAGGCCATAAAGACAGACGCTGAAGGCGGCTGCACCATGACATCTGCGCCGACTCCTTCGGTCCTTTTCGCCGATTCGGTGAGCAGGCCGGTAGTCAAGCCCACCACAAGTATGACGAGCATAACCTCAACCGCGATGCCGATCACAGTGATCAGCGTGCGCACCGGCCGGTGGAGCACGTTGCGTAGGATCATGTGGCGAATCAAGGTTGCGGCCCTTCGCCCACGCGCACGAGTTGGGTTCCCGCCGGCTGCTGCAATACGAAACGCTGAGCGGGAATCGGCTCATTCGCGGTCAGTTTGATGATGCCTATCTGAAGCTGATAATCGCTCCGTGGCCGGGCCAGCAAGATCTGGTGCGGGTAGCGAACCACGCCGAAATTATCCCAACCAGTATATTGAACATCCGAATTCAATTTGCCACCAGCATCAAATATTTGTATTCGAGTAACATCTAAATTGGAACGATCAAACCATATCTTGCGAGCAAGTTCCCAATCAGGAGAGCTCGCGGCCGCGTTAGCACTAGACGTGTCGCCCGAGCTCGTGAGGTGAGCGATCGAGAGGACGTAGAAACTCGACGGAGGCACCTGCGTCTCCTCCAGAAGCACGAGGTCTTTCTGCGGGATGGGTTGCCAGAAAATCGCGTCAATCAAATGTTGCGGCCGGAGATTTTCGATCGGCTTCGCGGATGTTCTCTCCAAACTGGCCGGCCCAGTAATATATTGGTTCTTCGAAGGAATGAAGATGTGAAATGTGTTTCCGTCGCTCTCCATATCGAAGATGTCCGTGCCAACGATGGGTGCTTGCCCAATGACGCGGATGTCGGATGGTTTCTGAGCCAAAATAAATCCGCTGATTTCATGGTATTGCTCGATGGCGCCCGTATAGGCCGACCCGGCCGTCAGTTTCATGGTCACGGTGGCATTCAAGGACGTGATCGCAACAGCCTGATGATCGTATCTAGCGATCAGATCGGCCTTCGTTGCAGTTTGAAGTGATACCGGTGCCCGCGCGGGCTTTGCTGCGGTGTTCTGCCTCATCGCGCATCCGGCCGTTATCGTGATGACCCCCAAGGCAGCAATAATCCATGTCAAAACCCGCATTCTCAGCTCACTTCCCATGTGAGTGCAAAACAACTCAATTTAGCAGCCGTCGAGCAACAGTGTCAACGAACTGTACTCATTGGGAGAGCCTACTCACATCGGATACGAGGGTGTCCGGATAACAGTTGAAGGTTGATGCGGCGGTTCATTTTGCATCTTACGCAAACTTCTCCTCGAGAGTAAGGGACTTCTTCGATCGACCGAGCACGGTAGCCAGCGTCCAGGGATTCTCG
>JBOGMW010000132.1:0-19950 GCA_050746805.1 Candidatus Acidiferrales bacterium
TTGAATATTACGACGGGAAGGCGATCGGTGTGCTGCTGCCCGATACCGTCGATCTGACGGTGGTGGAAACCGAGCCGAGCATTCAGAAGGCAACCGCTAGCTCGGTGATGAAACCGGCGAAGCTGGAAACGGGGCTGATGGTGAACGTGCCGCCGTTCGTGAGCGAGGGCGATAGGATTAAGGTCGATACGTCCGAAGGCCGCTACATCCAGCGAGTGCAGTAACGCGAGCGAGCTGTAACGGCGCGGCGATCTTTCACCTGCGCGGCCGCGCCGCCTTTGGCATCCACCCGAATTTCCATCGAGAGTTTCTATTGCGCGGCGGATTTTTTCGCGCCGAAGACGCGCGCGAAGATTGCGTCGACAGCGCGAAGCTGGCGACGCAAATCAAACGTGTGAGCCAGGGCTTTTTCGTCGAGAAATTCGCGGATGTGCGGATCGGCGGAGACGCGTTCCTGAAAGCTGGATTCCGATTCCCAGGCGGTCATGGCGTGCGCCTGCACCCACTTGTAGGCGTCTTCACGCGGTGCGCCATGTTCCACCAAATCCTGCAACAACTGACCGGAAAAAACCAAACCCTGCGTGGCGTTGAGATTCCGCAACATGCGCTGCGGAAAAACCTTAATATTTTCCACGATCCACGCGGTGCGGTTGAGCATGTAGTCCACGAGGATCGTGGAATCGGGCAGAATCACGCGCTCGACGGAACTGTGGGAGATGTCGCGCTCGTGCCACAAGGCAACGTTTTCCATCGCCGCCATGGAATTGGCGCGCACGACGCGCGCGAGGCCGGAAATCTGCTCGCTGGAAACAGGGTTGCGCTTGTGCGGCATGGCGGAACTGCCGCGCTGCTCGCCGCCGAATGGCTCCTCGACTTCGCGTACTTCGGTGCGTTGCAAGTGGCGAACTTCGATGGCAACGCGTTCGAGCGTCGCGGCGATGATGGCGAGCGCGCTGACGTATTGCGCGTGGCGGTCGCGTTCGAGAACTTGGGATGTGATGGGCGCGGCGGCAAGGCCCAGCTTAGCGCAGATTTTCTGTTCGACTTCAGGACCGAGGTGCGTGCATGTGCCGACCGCACCGGAAATTTTGCCGACCGTCATGGCGTACGCGGCGGTGGCGAAGCGTTCGTAATCGCGATGATTTTCGGCGTACCAGTTGGCGATTTTCAGGCCGAAGGTGATGGGCTCGGCGTGGATGCCGTGGGTGCGTCCGATTTCGGGTGTGTCCTTAAATTCCCAGGCGCGCTTTTCGAGAGTTTGTCCAAAGTGCGCGAGGCCCTTTTCGATTAAACGGGAAGCATCGCGAATCAGCAGAGCCTGCGCGGTATCTACAACGTCGTTCGAGGTGAGGCCGTAATGCAGCCAGCGCGCGGCCTCCGGATCGCCGACGGTTTCTTGCACGGCGATGGTAAAGGCGATGACGTCGTGGCGGACTTTGGCTTCGATTTCGTTGATGCGGGCCACGTCGATGCGCGCGCGTTCGCGCAATTTGGCGGCGGCTGCGCGCGGGACAATGCCTGCCTCGGCGAGCGTTTCAGTGGCGGCCAGCTCGACATCCAGCCACTTCTGGAATTTATTTTCTTCACTCCAGGCGCGGCCCATCTCCGGACGGGTATATCGCGAGATCACGTTCGGCTCCCTGAATTGCAGTCGTTGCGGATGAGGTTTCCCGCTCCATCATACCTGAGTTCCCGGAGCCGAGATGCTCCAGCCTCGCGCGTGCGGGCGCGGCTTGGATCGAGTTCTCTGAGGGCCGGCAAAAATCGCGCTTCCGAACTATTCGCGGGGCGATCGATTTCGGCCAACCGGCGGTGCGGACGAAGGCATGCGATTTTGTGTCGATCTGGAGAGCAGGCGGCCGTTTGTTTTGTATGAGTTACGGCACATTTAGAATGGCGCGGTGTGTCGATCTGGCGGTGGCGAATTCCGATTCGCGGTAATTGCGGGGCCGCTTTCATCGAGGTCCCTCCTTTCGCGGTCGAGATCACGCACACGGGCCGCGTCTGCCGCCGATGGGCGTTCCAAATCCGCGTTGCCTGCTCCGGCGGGTTCCGAGCAGGCAACAAAAACAAGCCATGGTAGCACGGATGTGATGGAACGTCAATATAAATCGAAGGCCAAGCTGCCGTGCCTCTCGATAGATACCACGGAACGCAAAGGTTGCGGAAGTCAGCGGTGCTGCGTTGAAACCTTAAAAAGCCGATGACGCGCGACTTACGCTTGCAGCGGAGCAAGGGGTGCTAAGCTCGGCGCCGCTGCCGAGGAGGTATCCCGTTGGAGTTCGTGCGATCAATCGGGCGATGGGCGCTGGCGGGGCTGGTGATCAACTGCATCATCGGCAGCGGGATATTCGGGATTCCCGGAGAGTTAACGCGGCGGCTGGGACAGGCGAGTCCGCTGGCGATGATTGCGGCAGGGCTGGGGATGGCGACGATCATGGCGTGCTACGCGGAGGTGGCGTCGCAATTTACGGAGCCGGGCGGGTCGTATCTCTACGTGCGGACAGCGTTCGGGCGGTTCGCAGGAATGCAGGTGGGCTGGTTCTGGCTTTTGTCGCTGCTGGGCGGCTGCGCCGCAAGCGCGAATTTGCTAGTGACGTATATGGCGGGCATGCTTCCGCAGACAGCACATGGGTGGACGCGTGCGGCAATTTTGACGGCAGTGATCGCAATTCCGGTGGCGGCGAACTACCGGGGCGTGCGCGCGGGGACCTACGTGAGCAGCGTGATGACGGTGGCAAAGCTCGCGCCGCTGATAGTTCTGATCGCGCTGGGGCTCTGGCGGTTCGGGCATGTGGCGCAAATCGTTCATCCGGCGAAGATCGTCACGCCGGGATGGAAGGCGTGGGCGGAATCGCTTTTGCTGGTGATTTTCGCATATGAGGGATACGAGGATACAGTTGTGCCGTCAGGCGAAGTAAAGAACCCGCGGAAAAGCATACCGTTCGCGCTTTTCACTGGGATGGCCGTGTGCATGGCGGTTTACGCATTACTGCAGTTTGTGACGGTGGCGGCGATTGGAAACCAGGCGACGGACCGTCCCATTGGAGCTGTGGCGGCGGTGCTGCTGGGACCAGGCGGCGAGACGTTCGTGGCCATCGCGGTAATGCTCTCCGTGTACGGATACATATCGGCGGCGATATTGAACGCGCCGCGGCTGGCCAGCGCGTTCGCGGAGAACGGGGACGGGCCGGAGTGGCTGGGGAAATTGCATCGGCGATTCCACACGCCGGGGATGGCGATTTTCGTGTTTGCAGCGTTGCTTTGGGTGCTGGCGCTGACGGGAACTTTTCTGTGGGCGCTGGCGGTGGCGGTGGGCGCATCGACGATTTACTACGGCGGAGTGTGCGCGTCGCTCATACGCTTGCGACGAATGCGGCCAGGGGCGGATGCGCTGCGGATACCGTGGGGGCCGGTATGGGCTGCCATGGCAGTGCTATTTTCGCTGCTGCTGCTGAGCCAGGCGGATTTGCGAGAGGGGCTGCTGATGCTTGTGACGGCGGCTATTGCGGCGGCGAATTGGTGGTGGGCGAAGCGGAAGTCAGAGCGAGGATTGGAAGCGGACGTACTCTGAAGGTAGGTTACTGAAAGACTTGCCGATGCGGGGTTTTGGGCTGCTTACAGCCGCCACGCATCAACCATTCGGAATTCAGACGATCAAGCTCGGCAGACCGTTTTGCCACTCGGAGCCCTCGCGTCGACTGAAATTCCCTCAGCAAACTCCGGAAGGTGGAGTGCCCATTTGCGGCCACTGCGGAACGGTTTGGCTGCACGCTTCTTTGTCATCGTTACTCCAGAAGAGCTTAGCCTTCGCTGCCGCCAATCGCTTTTCCCAAAATGGGAGTTTTCAAGCGCGTTCAGTCGGCATCCTTCGAGCCGCGCGTTTCCCAGCTGTTGCGTTACCAGAGACATGCCTCTGAAATGAACATGGCTGAGTTCACGGAAATGAGAGATAAGCAGAGCCACAAGCGCCGAAGGAGAGCCAACGGCGCGACCAAGCATATTCTGACCGAGGCTCAATGAACGGACAAGCGGGGAAAGAGGCACGCAATCCGATTGCGAAGGCGTGGTTTGGACTATTTTTTTTCCTCGCCGTGGTGGGGTTTGCCCTCTTTGTTCCCGCAGGGACAGTTCGGTATTGGCAGGCTTGGCTTTACGTTGCCCTCTATTCTGTATCCGTAGGAGCGATAACGCTTTATCTTATGCGGAATGACCGCGCCCTTCTTGAGCGCCGGATCGCTGCTGGACCCGGAGCGGAAAAACGCACCAAGCAGAAAATAATACAGTTCATCGCCCAGTTTGCGTTTCTGGCGGTTCTCGTCGTGCCGGCATTGGACCATCGTTTTGCGTGGTCGGATGTGCCGTCCTATGCGGTGATAACAGGCGACGGACTTGTGTTGCTCGGGTTGTACGTCGTATTCCGTGTTTTCAGGGAGAACACTTTTGCATCTGCGACCATTGAGATAGGCAAAGAACAGAAGGTCGTTTCAACTGGGCCCTATGCACTTGTCCGTCATCCAATGTATGGCGGAGCGTTCGTCATGTTGATAGGAACTCCGATAGCGTTGGGCTCATGGTGGGGGCTTCTGGCCATCTTCCCGATCACTGCAGCAGTTATATGGAGACTATTTGACGAAGAAGAATTCCTCGCAAAGAGTCTCCAGGGATACGCCGAATATCGAGCCAAAGTCCGCTGGCGGCTGATACCGGGAGTTTTTTAAACAAGCTCGACTAAGGATTTCGGAGCGGATCTGTATTGAACCAGTTCCTTCTCGCGCGACTTCCAAAAGCGCCTCGCGTATGATCGGGCGAGCCAATCCCCACTTAGACCATGGGCCCATATAATACCGCAAGACCTGCGTCTTTGCGATTTCGGCCCGAACTTTACGTTCGAGCGACCGGGGCGGCGCTGCCGTTGGCGCCTTTGGCGGCGAGGTCGCCGGTCATGAAGGCGTTGCGGAATTGATCGAAGAGGTCGCCGAGGGCGTTGGGGGTGTGAGGCATCATGATGGTGTTGCTGCGATTGGTTCCGGCGACGTTTTGAAGCGTGTCGAAATACTGGGTGAGCAGAACCATGGCCATGGCGTCGCGGGGCGTGGCCCCGTCAACGGCATTTGAAAAACCGGCAATCGATTCACGGAGGCCTCCGATGATGGCCTTACGCTGATTGGCGATGCCTTCGCCCTGCAGGCGCTTGGATTCCGCATCGGCTTCCGCTTTTTTCACCAGCAGCATCTTCTCGGTTTCAGCGCGCGACACGGTAGCTTCGCGCTCGCGGGCGGCGGCGTTGATGTCGTTCATGGCGGCTTTCACTTTTTCGTCGGGAACGATATCGGTGATCAGCGATTTGACGATTGTGTAGCCGAACTCGGACATGGAAGCGTCGAGGCTGTCCTTAACGTCGATGGCAATTTGAGCTTGCTGGTCGAAGGTTTCATCGAGAGTGAGCTTGGGGACGTGTCCGAGAATGACGTTGTAGACGAACGATTCAATCTGCTTGACGGGATCGGAGAGCTTATAGAAAGCGTCGTAAACCTTATCGGGGAGGACTTTGTACTGCACGGAGATGGGAATTTGCACGAAGACGTTGTCTTTGGTTTTGGTCTCGACTTTCACATCGAGCTGCTCGACCTGCAGGGACATTTTGGCGACCACGGTATCGAGATAGGGCATTTTGAAATTCAGGCCCGGCGAGGCAATGCGCGAAAATTTTCCGAGCCGCTGAACCACGCCAGCATGGGCCGTCTCAATGGTGAAAAACGAACCGAGTAAGACTCCCAGCGCAAACAAGACGACAACGATTCCTAAAATGAGCAGAATGACGCTGCCAATGGAGCCCATCGATTTTCGCCTCCCTACGGCGGACTTGAAGCGGATAGTTCCGAACGAGGACTGCCTCGCTCTTGTTGGCCGCGAATATACACCAAGGAGACCTAACCGAGGCCGAAATTTCGCGGGAGCATGCTAGAGATCGAAAGGGCCAAGGGGAACGCGCTGCGAGGCGATGTGCAGCGAGCCGCGGAAGGCGAAATCGACGGCGCGGGCGGCTAGAGCTTGCTCGGCGGAGAGGCGCGCGATATCGGGGTGATTATTTTGCTCGGAGAGATGCGCGAGGACGAGATGGCGCGGTCGCGCGTCGAAGACTTCGGAATCGGCGAGGAAGTCGCTGACGACAGTATTGGAAAGATGGCCGGTGCGGCTCATCACGCGCTGTTTGATGTGCCAGGGATAGGGGCCAACCTTGAGCATTTCGAGATCGTGATTGGATTCGAGCATCAGAAAGTCGGCATCGCGAAGGTGCTGCTTTACATGTTCGGGCAGGTACCCGAGATCGGTGGTGATCGCGACTTTCGTGCCGCTGGCGCGAAAGGCGAAGCCAACGGGATCGGCGGCATCGTGCGGGATGCGGAAGGCGTTGATTTCCACGTCGCCGATTTCAAAGCGTTCACCGGCGCTGATGAACTCGATTCGCTCGAAGGTCGCTTTCGAGCCAGGATCGGCGGGATCGTTCGAGTACATTTTCAGAATTTCGCGGTGCGTGGGTTCGGTGAGATACGCTGGGCAATGCCAATGGCGCGCGAGCTGCGCGAGGGCGTTGGAATGATCGCTGTGCTCGTGGGTGACCAGGATCGCATCGACGCGATCGGGGAAAGCGCGGTCCAACGCGGTAAAGCGCCGCGTCAGCTCTTTTTTGCCGAGGCCAGCGTCGACAAGAAGAGTGGTGCTGCCGGTTTCGAGCAACGTGCAGTTGCCGGAGCTACCCGAAGCCAATATGGATATACGAATCGAGATGCGCGCCTCAAAGAACGGACAGAATAGATTCTGTTTCGGCCACGATGATGTCAAAGAGAGCTGGCGACGTCAAAGGAAAAACGCTGTGATTGAGGAAAACAGAACGAGGAGGAACGGCGCGCTGATCAATCCCGGAGAGAAGGTGACGCGTCGTCTTCCGACCAACTAGCACTTGCCGTCGATCATTCAAGAGCGAAGACTGCTCGGACCGTCGCACTCTTTTCGATCATTTGAGGCAACAGCTTGACAGGGTGAAGCGGGGGCCATTTGCGCGACCCGGGGCTGACGAAGCTTGTCTCTGCGTCGATGGTCGTTAACCCGGCTATCGCCGAAAAAAGACGGGTTTGATTACTTGCGTAAAGTAGGTGTCCCACTTTCGCACCGAACGAATCGGCCATCTGAACCGCAATAGCATGGGCCTGAACAAGAGCGGCCGCGTATGCTTTGGATTCAGCTGCATTTGGGTCCGAGAGTTTCCATTGTGGATTACTCACATAATTGGCTCCGGCAGTGATACCGAGGTCCAAGAGTTTTTGGGCAACCTCCGGCTTCGCCGTGATAGTCCAGTCCTGCATCGCCTCGTACTGGTGATCTTTGCGTTCCGACGCAGGTATTCCCGTTAGGTCGTCGCTCGATACTGGGTTAGAAGAGAGTTCCTCGGTAGAAATCTCCTTTTGCGGAACGCCCGCATCAATCCAAACCTTTAGAATCTGCTCGGCTACGCGCATGTTATCGTCATACGCTGCGTCGTGGGTAGGTCCCCAGTTGTGGTATCCCACCGTTATCGAGACCAAAACCGCTTGGACCTCGACTGAGCTTTCCGTGGTCAGATCAATTGTCCGATTTTGTGGGTTGATTTCGACGCTTTGGGCCGTTGCTACACCGGCAACCACAATGAGAGCCAACGCTACGAGCGATCCGCGCGTAATCATTATGTGACCTCCGCTTGCGGAGGATTGTACGCGGCCATGAGCGCACGTTCGATTAATTCACTGGCAATGATACTTAAAATGCAAGCTGTGCGCGGGTGAGAGCGAAGCCGTTGAGATTGCCGACCACGGAAGCGGCGAGGCGCGCGGGCTGAAAGAATTCGCGAGCTACCTGCTGGACGTCAACGGCGGTGACGGCTTCGAGCATGGCGATCAGCTCGTCGGTTGTGAATTGGTGATTGAAGTAGAGATGATTGCGGGCCAGGCTGGACATGCGCTGGCCGGAGCTTTCGAGCGCGAGTAGAGTGGCGCCCTTGAGGTGGTCCTTGGCGCGGCGAAGCTCGGCTGGATCGAGTAGCTCGTCCTTGAAGCGGCGAAATTCATCGAGTACCGAGCGGACCACTTGCGCGGCGGTATCGATGGAGGTGCCAGCGTAAACGGAAAGCACGCCTGCATCGTGATAAGAGCTGATCTCGCTGAAGATGGCGTAGGCCAAACCCTGGCGCTCGCGAATATTCTGGAACAGGCGCGAGGACATGCCGCCGCCGAGAATGTTGTTGAGTACGGAGACGGCGAAGCGGCGCTTGTCCGTGGCCTGGAGCGCGGGGACGCCGAGGCAAATGTGAACTTGCTCGAGTTCGCGCTTGGTGCGCAGGGTGATATGCGGCGCGGCAGCGGGCGCAACATCGGGAACGGCGGCTGACGCGGGAGCGAGGTGCGCGAATCGCGACCCGACCAGGTCCACAAGCTGCGAATGCGTCAGATTGCCCGCGGCGGTGATCACCAGGCGATTGGGGGCATACTGGCTGAGGAACCAGCCGCGCAGGGAATCGCGGGTGAAAGTGGAGACGGTTTCAGGCGTGCCGAGAATGGGCTTGCCGAGCGCGTGCGGGCTCCAGAAATGTTCGGCGAAGAGCTCGTGAACCAGATCCTCGGGATTGTCCTGGGTCATGCGGATTTCTTCCAGGACCACGGACTGCTCGCGAGCGATATCTTCGGTGGCGAAATTGGGCTCGAGGACGAGGTCGGCGAGAATATCGAATACGCGCGGGAGATGTTCGTCAAGCACGCGCGCGTTGAAGCAGACCATCTCCTTGGAAGTAAAAGCGTCGAGCATGCCGCCGATGGAATCGACTTCGCGGGCGATTTCCTCGGCGGTGCGGCGCTTGGTGCCCTTGAAAACCATGTGCTCGACGAAATGGGAGATGCCATTGAGTTCGGGCGGTTCCTGGCGCGAACCGGAGCGCAGCCAAATGCCGACGGAAACGGAATGCACGTAGTCCATCGACTCGGTGAGCACCACCAAGCCATTGGGCAAAATTTCTTTTTGCGGAGCGTTTGTGTTTCTCACCATGTCCAAGGGTATTCTCGCACGTAGACGAGGCAAAGTCATATCAGGCGGAACACTGGTTTTTTGGCCGCGCCACGTTCGAGCGCCGATACGTAGCGCGGTGGTAACATAAACACTCAATTGAGAATCGAGATGGCTTCAGAACAATCCGCACCGCGTGTCAACGTGCATGGCCTATCCAAGGCGGAACTATGCGCGTTCATGGAATCGCTGGATGAACGGGGGTATCGGGGCGCGCAGATTTACCACGCCCTGTATGCCGAGCGGAAATTCGATTTCGCGGCGATGACGAATTTGCCCGCGGCGCTGCGCGAAAAGCTCGCGCGCCAGGCGACGATCGCGCTGCCGCGGATCGTGCGGCGGCATCTATCGTCCGACGGGACGGTTCGGTACGTCCTGGCGCTGGATTCAAGTGGCGCGGGCCGTGCGGGCAGCGGGCGAGAGATACAGCCGGCAAACGTCGAAGCGGTGTTTATGCCGGAGGAAAACCGGCAAACGATTTGCATTTCGACGCAGGCGGGATGCGCTGTGAATTGCCAGTTTTGCTTAACGGCGACACTAGGGCTAGTGCGGAATTTAACGGCAGGCGAAATTATTGGGCAAGTGCTGGTGGCGTTGGAAGACAATCGCGCGGGGCTGAAACCGCAGACGAATATCGTGCTGATGGGCCAGGGCGAGCCGCTGCTCAATTACGACGCGGTGATTTCCGCGCTGCGGATATTACTCGATCAGAACGCGGTGGCAATTGCGCCACGGCATGCGGCGCTCTCGACCAGCGGGATCGTCCCGGGAATCGAGCGGCTGGCGCGGGAAAAGATCCGGCCGAATCTGGCGATTTCGCTAAACGCTTCGTCGAACGAACAGCGCGATCAAATCATGCCCATCAACCGAAAATATCCACTCGAAAAGCTGCTGGAGGCGTGCCGAAATTATCCGCTGCGGCCCCGGGAATGGCTGCTCTTTGAGTACGTCCTGCTTGGCGGTTTCAACGATTCGCCGGAAGACGCGCGGCGGGTGGCGCGATTGCTCTCCGGCATCCGGGCTAAGGTGAATTTGATTCCGTGGAATCCGGGAGCGCTGCCCTTTGACCGGCCTAATCGAACGCGCGTGGAAGAATTTCAACGCATTTTAATCGAAAAAGGCGTCATGACTTTCATACGCGATTCGCGCGGGCAGGACGTGATGGCTGCGTGCGGGCAATTGGCGCTGGCGGAAGAGGCGGCATCGCCGCAGATCGCACAGGCCGAGCAGCATGTTTGAATCGCGATACGGCACACTCGCGCCGAGCGGTTACAGAATGCCGATGGCGGCCATCATTCGGCCGGTGGTCCGCTCCCGACGGTAGCTGAAGAAGAAGTCGGTGCGGCACGCGGTGCAGTAATCAGCGGAAAAAATGCGCGCCGAAGGAACGCCAGCATCCGCTAGAATCGCGCGATTCGCGGCGATGAGATCAAGATTGACGCGCAGCGGCGGAGGGGCGTGGCCGGGAGGCTTCATGGTGAGCCACGGAAGCCAATTCGGATCGCTTTCGCCGGAAGCGAGGGCGTCGAATGGGCCATCGAACCATTCTCGCGCGTTTGGAAACTGGGCGTTGAATTCACGCGCCACGTCTTCTCCCACCTCGTAGCAGCAGCGGCCGATTCCTGGGCCCAGGGCGGCGATAACGTCCCCAGGCTTGGTGCCAAATTCCATCTGCATGCGGCCAAGAGTTTTGGCGGCGATGCGGCGAAGCGTGCCGCGCCAGCCCGCATGAACGGCGGCAACGGCGCGCTGGCGCGCGTCCGCGAGGAGGATGGGAATGCAATCAGCGGTTTGCACGGCGAGCAGGAAGCCGGGCTCGCGGGTGAAGAGCGCGTCGCCCTGGGGTGCGCCTTTCGACTGTGGCAGCGGGGCATCAATGCGGTGCGGAATGTCAGAATGAATCTGGCGCAGCGCGATGGGCTGCAATTTATCAGCGCGAATCGCATGGTAGAATTTCGCGCGATTTTCGAGCACGCGCTCGCGGATGTCCCAATCGGTAAAGCCGAGATTCAAAACGCGCTCACTGGCATGTCGCGCAGCGCGTGATCCCCTGCGGCCCGAGCGGTTAGAGGCGGAATCGAGTCGGCTTGCTCCTCCGGGTCGCGTGCTGAATCCGTGGACCAGCCAATCGAGCTGCGCGAAGGGCGAGGCTTCCAGAATTTGCAACGCGCCGGAACGGCGCAAATTCCATGCAGATTTCGCCCTGCCACGAGCAGGTTTTCGATGTCGCCTTTTCGATGGCGCGGCGGTCTTACGGGCGGTGCTCATGGAATGGATATGATGACATTGTTGGCGAGCGGAGTCGAAGAGAGATGCTTCGTCCGCCAGAGACCGCCCTGCTGAGGACCCACCGCTCAGGACGGCGGTGCAGGCGGAAGCGTCAGGTATAATCGCGCAGCGCCGGCGGATTTCACGCCGCACGGCTTTATTCGAATCGCACCGCGAGGAGGCAGATTGATCGTTGGCCTGGGGATAGATATCGCGGAGATCGACCGGATCGAGGCGGCCATCGTGCGCCACGGCGAGGCCTTCATCAAGCGGCTATACACGCCTGGCGAGGCCGAGTATTGCGAGCGATTCCACAATCGCTACGAACGATATGCGGCGCGCTTCGCGGCAAAAGAAGCGGCGATGAAGGCTCTGGGCACCGGCTGGGGGCACGGGATTCGCTGGCGCGATATCGAAGTGACGCGCGAGGAAAGCGGCAAGCCAACGCTACGGATGATGGGGGCTGCAGGCGAGCTTGCCGAGCGCATGGGCGTGCGCCACATTTCGCTCACCATCACGCACAGCGGAAATCTGGCGCTGGCGCAGGTGATTTTCGAGAATTGATCGCGAAAGCTAAACGACAGCGGCCGCCGCATCAGCGCTGACGTATACCTGATGCCATTCATTCGCCGGATGCAGCCCAGGAACCCGCACTTTCAGATAGTTCCCGGTCAACGCTTCGGTCCAATCACCTCCACGCCGGTTAAGCGTGAGCGCGCGAAAGGAGCGGCCGGCCAGCGAGGCGCGATACTCCGCCGATTTTTTCTGTCCTAGGGCGCGCAGAATGCGGGCACGCTCGCGAATCTCCGCTGTAGGCACGGCGTCGCGGAGCTGCTCGGCCGTAGTTCCGGGCCGCGCGGAATATGAGAACACATGCAAGTAGGTGAAGGGCAGCCGCTCGATAAATTCGCGGGTGGCGCAAAAGTCGGCGTCCGATTCGCCGGGAAATCCGACGATCACGTCGGCGCCGATAGCGGCATCCGGCAGCAGGCGACGAATCAGCGAGATGCGCTCCGCGTAGTGCCCCGTGCGATACCAGCGATGCATGGCGTGCAAAATGCGATCCGAGCCGGATTGCAGCGGAACGTGAAAATGAGGCGCCAGGCGGTCCGACCCACCGACGAGCGAAACGAAATCCTCGGTGACGTCCTGCGGTTCGATGGAGCTGAAGCGAATCTGCTCGATCGAAGTTTCGTCCAAGATTCGGCGCACAGTTGGCGCGAGCGCGGCACGCGGGACAAGGTCGCGGCCGTAGCTGCCCAGATTGATCCCACTGAGCACAATTTCCTTCACGCCCGCCGAGTGAAGGTGGCGGACTTCGCCGATCACGACATCGGGCGGCAAGCTGCGGCTGCGTCCGCGCACAAAGGGAATCACGCAATACGAGCAGCGATTATTGCAACCATCCTGAATCTTGAGGATCGGACGCGTGCGATGGTCCGCAAACGAACCATCGCGTGAATCGGTGCGGGCGATCTGCAGAGCGGTCTGCGCAAAAATGTCGCCCGTGAGAATTTTGGCCGGGCCGCGAGCGAGGCACATCGCATCATCGGAAATCTGCGCCAGCGGGACGAAGTCAGTCGCGGATTCGGCCAGGTCAACGCGCGAAAACGCTCTAACGCCGGACATGCGGGCGGAGGCTTCCGCCGGCTGAGGCTGTGACTCAATCAACCGAGGAATTTCCGATTGGTGCGAATTGCCGACGACCCATTCGACGCCTTCAAGAGCCGCGAGATCCTCTGGCGCGCGCTGCGCGTAACAACCGGTGACGATGATTCGGGTTCGGGGATTCGCACGATGAATTTTCCGCACGGCTTCGCGCGCCTCCGAATCGGCAGCCGCGGTGACGGTGCAGGTGTTCAGCACAATTACATCGGCGGATGCATGCTCGCTGGTGAGCGCCAAGCCACGCGCCAAAAGCTCGCGGCGCATTGCCGAGGCATCTGCCTCGGTTGCGCGGCAACCGAAATTCTCCAGGTAAAAAGTAGTCATCGAAATGCGCGGATCGCACGCGTGAATCCGCCTCGGATTATAGCAGCTGGGTCAGCTGGAAATGGTGGCGGATCAGGACAGGCAGGGAAGGATAAATGAGCGGAACAAAATCAGATGCCGACGCGGCGCTGGTAGCACAGGAGGATTAAGTCGGCGCGGCGGCGCACTCCGAATTTGGCCAGCAGATTCGAGACATGGAATTTCACGGTGCGTTCGGAGATTTTCATCTTCTGCGCGAGCTCTTTGTTGGCCAGGTTTTCGAGCAATCCGGTCAGGACTTCCTGTTCGCGCTGGCTGAGGTCGGTGGCGCCATCGGGATTGAGGCGGCGCGCCTGGCGACCATTCAAGATGGAGTCCACAAAACGAGAGAGTACCGGCCGCGGAACCCAGATACCGCCGGAAGCGACCTGCGGCAAAGCCCGTGGCAATTGCTCACGCGCTTCGGCATAGGTGAGAATGCCCTTCACTCCCTGGCGAAGCAGCGCGTAGCTTTCGGATTCCTTCAACTGATCTCCGACTACCAGTAGCCGGGCGCTGGAGTGATGGTCCAGGATGTTGCCGAGCAGCACACCGGTGGCTTGGCGCGCGGCATGCGAGTCGACGACATAGACGGACGCGCGCGGCACGTCCAAATTGCGAAGGTCCGGCGCGAGCATTGAATCCAGCTGCTTCGAAGTGATCTGGAATCCGCAGTCCTCCAGCAGACGATGGAACTCGGTGAGCACCATCGGATGCGGGGAAAGCAGGCAGACCCTCAAACTTTGCTTGCCGTTCTTGGCCATCCTAAAGTCAGGCTAGCCTAAGTGGCAGGGTCGGGCAAGAATCAGAGAGGGGGGTGATTTCATACCAGGTACTAGTCCGCCCCGGAACAATTAGGGGTTTAGGTCACTTCGCCAGCAGGGGTCAGTCCGCTATGGCAGCGGAATCGGGCTTGAGCGGGACAGCTGGCCCGGACTTCTGGAGCGGCCGTCTTGCAGGCAGGCCGGCCTGGCGAACCTTGTATAGCAGCGCCCGGTAACTGATTTTCAGGATCTCGGCGGTCTTACGACGGTTCCAGTGATTGGCCTGGAGGACCTTTAGGATGACCTCGTGCTCCATCTTCCGCGTTGCTTCCTGGGTGATGTGTTTTAGCGGGATGCTTGCGCCTGTTGGAGTAGTAAAGGACGGCTTCGATACCGCCCGATCAGGGCGTTCGCTGAAAAGTGCGTCCTCGGAGCCCAGGACCACGTAACGAGCGATGGTGTTTTCGAGTTCGCGGACGTTGCCGCGCCAATCCTTCTCCTGCAAGAGGCGAACGGCGGAATCGGAAAGCGGAGCGGCATCGCGCTGAAAGCGCTGATTGAAACGCTGGCGGAAGTATTCGGCGAGCTGCGGGATATCGTCGCGGCGATCGCGCAGCGGGGGTAATTGCACGCTGATCACGTTGATCCGGTAAAAGAGATCGGAGCGGAATGCGCCGGACTCGATGTCGCGCGACAGATCGCGGTTCGTAGCGCAAATTACGCGCGCGTCCACGTGCCTTTCCTCGGAGTCTCCGATGCGCGTTAAAACGCCATCTTGGAGGACGTGAAGGAGTTTTGCTTGCAGGCTGGCATCAAGTTCGGCGATTTCGTCGAGAAAAAGTGAGCCGCCCTGCGCTGCTTCGATTCGACCTGGTTTGGGCGCATTCGCACCAGTGAAGGCGCCCTTCTGATACCCAAATAGCTCACTTTCGAGCAGCGTTCCTGGAATAGCGGCGCAATTAAGCTTAATGAATGGACCGTTGCGCCAGGGAGAAAGTGTGTGTATGTAGCGCGCCAGAACTTCCTTACCGGTGCCACTTTCCCCGAGGACTAGGATGGGTACGTTTAGACCGGCGGCGCGACCGACTTTTCGGCGTACTGCGCGCATTGATTCCGACGGGCCGTAGTAGAGGTGCTCCGGCGGTAGTTCGACAGACGGATCAAGCGCGGTAGTTTTCAGTGGAGCGGGGACCACCATACGAACGCCTCGGTTCGAGCCGAATTGGACACAGCCAGATCACCCCCTGGCCAGAACCCCCACCGTTGGTGCACATACTCCGCCAAACGGCGCGATGGTTCCTGGCAGCCGAGTTCCGAGCGGGACACTCTGCCCCTGGATTAAGGCACTAACGGGGCGGGGTTTACGCCTACGCCGGAGCGCGGTCAGCCGCCCGAACGCGTCATTAAGTCAAAGTACTACAGCCATTCGGAAGTAAATAGTTGGCACACGGGGGAACAGCTGTTCTCAACGGGGCGGCCGCCCGGAGGCCGCTGGGATCACGAGCAGGCCGCGCGATATATCTTTAGCTATACGCAGTCGAGTGGCGAGCCACTCTGCTCGGCCGCGCCAGCAGAGATAGCTGGCGCTGAACTAAGCGTGAGAACCTTCGCCGCGAATGATGTCGTAGCGCTCGATAACCGCGGCAACGCCGGTAGTTTCGTGATTATCATCCGTGCGCTTATCGACGCGCACCACGCGTCCGTGCGCGCGCACGAAAACCTCGCCTCCGCGCGTGATTTCCGCGGGTAACGTCAGCGTGAAATCCAGTTCCGTGCCAGGCGTCAAATCATTTTGCACAGTGAAGTAGACGCCGCGGGTGGAGATATCCCGAGTGCGACCGTTCTGCGGCTTCGGTTCGCGGCTAACGGGCACGCGAACGTTCACCGGAAGTGATAGATCGTACCGACGCGCAATGCGACGTTCGGTCATCACTGCAGCTCCTTCTGGGCTAAGTTGCAGTTCACAGGAATCCCCCTGAGAGTTTTGAACAAGCAATCGCCGCTCCAAAGCCAAGGCGCTTCGTTTCGGCTCGGCTCCCGAACCTGCACCGATGCTCCCCGCTGGGGTTCAAGAGTTACAAAAATCAGAGCGAAACGACAACTCCTTTGAAACCAATGCTCGGAGTTTGATATTCAATTGGGCCTGATGAAGGTTATTTGCCGCCATCCGAACGTGTAGCTCGCACGCCGCCTAGTTCGCCGAGATACTAGAACAATCCACGCGCAAATGTGTAGTGCTATTTCATTGTATGTGCTCTAGATATGCAACTATTTTCATTTGTGTCGACACGGAAATGCAGGCAGAAGAGCGAGAACAAGCGTTCAAATAGCGAAGATCGAATCCGTGTGAAAAAACGAGACACGTGAAATGCAGCTGCGCGAAAGAACCGCGAAAATTTCGCGCCGCTCACGTTGGAACGGCGTCGTCCTCCCAACGGCGCGAACACAAGCGATTTTCTGCGTAGCGCTGTGCCTACGTAGTGCGCACCACGACCGGCACCGGCACGGCGGTCTGAGCTTCCTTTCCCTTCGCTGCCGCGGCTGCTGCTTCGCGCGTCGCGGCTCTGGCGGCAGCGGAGCGCGCGCCGCGTCCGGAGTCCAGATTAAACTGTCGCATTTTATAGAGCAGCGCCTTGTAACTGATTCCCAGCATGTGCGCGGCATCTTTGCGGCACCAGTTGGTGCGATCCAGGGCATTCGCGATTGCTTCCATTTCCGCTTCGTCTTTGAGGCCGCGTACCAGCGCCTTGAGGCCCTGGTCTTTGGGGGCCGGGGCGGCTTCGCTGGGCGCAACGTGTTGCTGGCTGGTCATTTCCAGCAGTTCGCGCAAGCTGCCTTCGTCGTCTTCAAGAATGACGTAGCGCTTGATGAAATTTTCGAGTTCGCGCAAATTTCCCGGCCACGAATAGCGCATCGCCGCTTCGAGCAGGTGTTGCGATGGCTCGGGCGGCTGTTTCTGATATTTTTCGCTGTACTTCACCAAAAAATGGCGGAACAGCAGCGGAATTTCAGAAGTGCGCTCGCGCAGCGGCGGAATGTGCAACGAGAGAACGTTGAGACGATAGTAGAGGTCCTCGCGGAACTTGCCGGTGCGCATGGCATCCTTTACATCCACGTTGGTGGCGGCGATCACACGCACATCCACATTCACTGCCGCGCGCGCGCCAAGGCGAGAATACTGGCCGTCCTGCAACACGTGTAGCAACTTGGCCTGAAGGTGGGGCGCCATTTCCGCGATTTCGTCGAGAAAAATCGTGCCGCGGTTGGCCAGCTCGAATTTTCCGGGCTTCGCACGCACGGCGCCGGTAAATGCGCCCTGCTCGTACCCGAATAATTCGGATTCGAGCAACTCGCCTGGCAACGCCGCGCAATTCACTTTGATGAACGGCTGCTGGCGGCGCGTGGAGCGGAGGTGAACCATGCGCGCCACCACTTCTTTTCCGACTCCGCTTTCGCCGCTCACGAAGATGGGCACGTCCACGGGAGCTATCTGCAGGATTTGCTGGCGAATTTTTAGCATTTGCGGACTGGCCGCCAGGAATGAGATGTCTTCGGTGAGCGCCTCGCAATATTCCTTCAACGACTCGTTTTCCGCGCGCAGTTCCTGCTTCTGGCGGCATTTCAGCAGCGCGGCTTCCAGTTCAGGCTTTTCAAAAGGCTTGGTGAGGTAATCCAGCGCGCCGATGCGGATCGCTTCGACCACGGTGTTCACTTCGTTCGAGCAGGAGAGCATGATTACGTTGATCGAGCGGTCGATCTGCATTAACTGGCGCAGAGTTTCAATGCCATCGATTTCCGGCATCAACACGTCGAGGATGACGAAGTCCGGGCGCTCGCCCGAGCCAATCTTCTGCAGAGCTTCCTTGCCGCTCGAGATTGTTTCGACGGCGAAGCCCTCGACTTCCAAAAGCGTTTGGAGATACTTTCGTATACTCGGCTCGTCATCCACTACCAGAATCTTCTCTTTTTTCGCCATCAATTTTTTCCTGGAACGCTAGATTGGTCCGTGAAGCTATTCCACAAAGACCGGCAAAAGAAACGAAAAAGTGCTTCCGCGACTCGGTTCGCTATCCACCCAAATCTTGCCGCGATGTGCCTGTATCAATCGCTTAGTGATCGCCAGGCCCAGCCCCATTCCCGACGACGACGGATCGACTCGAACAAATTCCTCGAATATTTCCTGGTGAAATTCGGCCGCGATTCCGCTGCCGGTGTCGGCAACGGAGACCAGCACGCTATTCAGGCGCAATGCAGGTCCGCGCCGGCGCTCCTCCGATGGTGAAGCCTCCGACGTGCGGCGTTCCCAAAAGTGGACTCTCGCGGAGAGCGTGACGCATCCGCCCCGCGGGGTGTGTTTCAACGCGTTATCGAGGAGGTTGACCATGCATTGTTGCACTTTCTGATAATCAAAGTTGAAGGTCGGAAGTTCGGCGTCGACGTGTATTTCCAGATTCACGCCGCCGCGCTGATAGGCCTCGTACCAACGTCCGGTCATATCGTTAATGCAGTCCCTCAGGTCATTATCGTGCAGCTGCAATACCAGCTTTCCGCTCTCGAGGGCCGAGTAGTTCAAAAACATCGACACCAAGCGCACCAGCCGGTCGCAGCTCTCTTTCGACTCTTGCAGGATGTCGCGTTGTCTCTGGCTCAGTTTGCCAAGCGAACCGGAGAGCAGCATATCGTAGTAGCCCTTCATCACGGCGAGCGGAGTCTTCAATTCGTGCGCCGCCGATCCGAGGAACACCGTTTTCTGACGGTTGGCTTCTTGCAATCGCAGATACGCCGCCAAAAGGTTTCGATACGTGGCCTCGCGCTCTTGCAGCAGCGACTGCACCGTCTCGCGCATCTCCGCCTCATCGTCAGGCGGTGCGACGGGAGCCGGGTCGATGTAAATGGCCAACCAATCAGGCTCGGGCAGCCAACGAACGCGCGCTCGGATTTCTCCAGGGGCAGACTTCAAGGGCAAATTTACTTCGTGCAGGCCGTCCTCTAACTGTTTCAGGACTTGTTTTCGATCTACGCGCAGAATATCCCGGAAAAGGTTCAGTTCTGGATTGACCTGGATTCCACGATCGCGCAAGGCATCCTGCGCATGCAGGTTGGAGAAAAGCAGTTGACCCGTGCGCTCGGAGACAAGCAGCGGGCGGTCCACGGCATCCAAGAGGCTGGCGACCAACTGAAAGTTGATCGGCGCAGCCGACGGTTTTTCGGCCGTACTACTCCTGGACAACCCACCCTCCCATTCAGAACTTGATCAGGCATGAATCAAAAGACTCTCGTTGCAAGCTGGGAGAGAATCCGCCCGCGAAAACGTATGCTCGCAAACACCCTCGGGGGTGTCAATGGTAAATGCGTCCTAGCTTTGCACAATCACGGAAGTTGATTGCAGCAAAGGAGCAGCACAAGAGCGCGATGTGCCAAAGGTGTGGGATTTAATCTGGTTCGGGATGCTGTAAACAATAGGCTTAAATTATGGCCAAATTCGGCGGGAGAGTTGCTCGTAGATACGAGCTCTAGAAAGTACTACTACCCAGGTACTAATGGCCTCTAAAGAAGACCTCATCGAGCATCGAATGGCGCTCTCGAACTTATACGAGGAGCGAAGGCGATCTCAGCGATTGCGTCTGCAGATCCCGTTGTTCGTCCGCGGCCGCGATGCGCAGCGCGAGCAGTTCATGGAGCTGGCTAAGACCTTGGATATCAGTGCGTTGGGGGCATTCATCACGTGTCCGCGACCGCTGACACCCAACGACGTAGTTACCCTGACCATTCCGGCACCTTCGATCACTTCCTCAGCCTTGGTCCCGGCGGGCAT